>CAZNGW010000022.1:29012-35258 GCA_964572925.1 uncultured Candidatus Cloacimonas sp.
AAAAAAACTACATATGCCGGTTCAGGATTTCCTGCACTTCACCGTCGTCGATCATTTGCTGGAGGGCTTTGTTGATCTTCTCATTAAGCAACTTTCCCTTTTGCAACGCTAATCCGTATTGTTCTTTGGTCTCAATGGTAAAAACCACTTTGATCGGAAGTTGCTTGGCATATCCCATAGCAGCACTGTCATCTATCACCATCAGATCAACCTTTCCAGCCAGAAGCTCGTTCATGGCATCAAGATTGGTAGGAAACAGTTTGAGGTTTTGTTTCTGCATCAGATCGCGATCGATCAGATGCTCATCCAGATAGATATGTCCCGTGGTGTTTTGTAAACTTCCGATCCGATAAGTGCCTGCGTCATCCAGTTTCTCAAGTTTAATGTCAGAATCCTTCCTGACGATCAGAACCTGATTTGCCGTATAATAGGGAGGAGAAAAATCCATGGTTTTTAACCGTTCCTGCGTAATGGTTAGTGCTGAAGCGGCAATATCGATTTTATTAGAAAGCAATGCTGTAAACATTGGATTAAAGTCATATTTGAAAAACTGAATGTCCATACCAAGTTTTTCGGCTATCCGGCGACAAATATCCATGTCCACACCACTGAATTGTTCTCCCTCCAGATAGTTGAATGGAGGATACTCCGCCCCTGTCCCCACTCTCAGAATTGCCTTCTCCTTCGGGGTGCAGGCCATCACAATAAGCAAGACAGCCACAGTAATCAGCAAAGCAAGCATATGGCAAATTTTCATGTTGACTCCCCCTTGGAGCACTTACAGAGCCTTAATAAACCCATTATCCGCTTTGTCAAGACAATTTTGGTAAAAGAGGAACAGATTTGTGGAAATATTTCTACTTTAGTTTAAAGACCGCCGTCAAAGTTACCGAAATGCTCTTGTTGCGAGTGCTGGTATTATAATAGCCATAATCTGCCACATCAGTGGAATAGGGTTCGGTAATCTGGAAAACTCCCGCTCTGGCTTCCTGCATTTTTCCCAGCCCTGTATTTGCGCTGGAGGAAATCTCTTTGGCCCGGGCAACGGCATCCTTGGTGGCTTCTGATAAAAGCTGTTTCTTCAGTTCTGGAAGCTTTGAATAGAGGTAGGCCAGGTTGGAGTTCTGCAGCAAGAGCCCGCGATCGGCAAAGAATTCAGGATTGAGTGCCAGTTCCTCAACTTTGGGGATGTCCGAAGAAAGGATAAACACGTTCTGGCTAAGGCTGTAGTTGGTAAGATTACCATAGTTGTCGGTCATTTGCATGCTGGTGATAGGCTGGATGTTAATGTCCTTCTCAGGGATACCCTTGCCGGTCAGAAAGGCCTTGAAGGCGTTGATGTCACCACTCATGCGGTTATAACCTTCTTTTAGGGCATCGGGACTGGCAGTTCGTTGCACGGTCAGATTCCACTTTACCAGGTCAGATTCAAACAACTTGCTGGCATAACCAACCACCCGCAACCCGTTTTCGGTTTGCCGGCTCTGCACCAGAAAGGCACCCAACAGCGTAAGCCCGATCACAAAAGAAAGTCCGGCGATCCCCCAGGTTCGGGTAAAGCCCTTATCTTTGCCAAAGACGATCCAGGCAATCCCTGCCAGGGTTACCAGGGCTGCCGCCCAAAGTAGATAATGTGTCATGGTAGCTCCTTTATATATTTAGTCGAGAAGTCGAGGGGTCGAGAGGTCAAGAGGTCGAGGGGTCGAGGGGTCGAGAAGTCGAGAGGTCAAGAGGTCGAGGGGTCGAGAAGTCGAGGAGTCTCCTCATTCCTGCGTAAGCAGGAATCTCCCAAGCCTGCATGAGATTCCTGCTTTCGCAGGAATGAGGTAACAAAGAACAGAATAAGTCATAAAGAAAGGAATGAGGTGAAAAGAACGGAATGAGGTTCATTGAGGTTTCCTGTTCCATACACCCATTCTCCGCTGTCCACTGTTCCCTAAAACAACTTCTCATGTTCGGAATCAGGACAAACTTCCACCCAGCGTTTCAGTCCATCGAAATGGAAGTGCAGCTGATAGCTCTGATAAGGCAATAGCTTGATTGCCAGTTCCGGCCATTCGATCAGGGTAACTCCGGTCTCCAGCATATCGAAAATGCCAAGATCGAAAAGCTCTTCTTCGTTTTTAAGCCGATAGAGATCGAGGTGGAAAAGTGGAACCCGCCCACAGTGATATTCCTTGAAGAGCACAAAGGAAGGGCTGTCGATCTCAGCCTCAACACCCAGGGCTTTACCGATTTGCTTGGAAAAAAAGGTTTTCCCGCTGCCCAGATCTCCGCTCAGGGTGATGATGTCTCCGGGTTTCAGAAGTGGAGCAAGGTAGGCGGCAAGGTCTATGGTATCCTGTTCGGATTTTAGTTCAATAAACTTCATTTATCTATCCTTTATCTTCAGGTAAAAAAAGTCCCAAAGACCGATCGATATCCCCATCTAAAGGATTTCGAGCTTCCCTTGGGACTCTGGTTTTTGGTTTTTTAGCCAGTCCTGATAGATAAGCTAATCTCATCATCCGGATTGGCAAGCCAAAAGATCAGGCTTGGGTTATTTCAATACCGGCTTTTTACTGCGGCAGGTGGCAATGGGCAGGATCATCTCTTCCATCGAAACACCGCCATGCTGGAAGGTGCCGTTATACTGTCTTTGATACTGGTGGTAGGAATTCGGATAAACGAAGTAGTAATCATCCTTGGCAAAGATGAAGTTGTCCACAATGCTCTTGGACGGAAGGCCGAATTCGCCGGGTTTTTTTACAAACAGGGCATGACGGTCGTTGGCAGAAAGGTTTTTGCCTTCTTTATAACGAACGGTGATGGAAGTATCGCGGTCGCCGATCACCTGGGTGGCGCGGTTCACCTTTATGGAGCCATGATCCGTGGATATAACCACTATAGCATCCTGCTTGCTGATCAGCTTAAGCGCTTCGTAGAGGGAAGAATGCAGGAACCAGTGTTTGGTGAAAGCCCGCAGGCCTTCTTCGTGGGGAATGGTTTCCTGTAAAATCTGATCCCGGCTTCTGTGGTGCGCCAGCAGATCAAGGAAGTTATATACCAGCACGATCAGGTTTTCCTTGTTCCAAGTATCGATCTTACGCAGTACGAAGTTCCCTTCTTCCATATTGAAGATCTTCACGTATTTACTGCTGGGTTCCAGTTCGTAGCCGAGTTCCACGATATGTTCATCCAGAAGCTGGTGTTCGTTGCGATTACGGCTGTTATCCATTTCTGCGGAAGTTACCCAATATTCCGGAAAACGCTTGGCAATATCGATTGGCAAAAGCCCGCTGAAGATGCTGTTGCGGCTGTAGGGGGTAGCCGTTGGCAAAATGGAATAGTAAAGATCAAGCTCTTCCTCAAACAGCTCTTGAATATACGGCTGGATGGCCAGATATTGATCGAGCCGCATGCAGTCTATGATTATGAAATAGACCGGCACATTCTCCTCAAAATGGGGTGCAATGTATTGGGAAATCAGGTCAAAGCTGAGGTTGGGACGGTCATCGCTTTGCAGCCATTTGCGGTAATTGCGTTCCACGTAGTTCGTGAATTCGGTATTGCAATTGCGCTTTTCCAGAAAGTGGGTCTGGCGCAGGCCTTCGTCGTTCACTTCGTCGATTTGCAATTCCCAATAGCTCATTTCGCGATAGATCTGGCTCCATTCCTGCCAGTCCGGATTGCTGAACAGCTTTTGATTCAATTGCGCCATATAGCGGGTATATTGCTGGCCGATCTGATTGGCCCGGATTTCATCAGCCTGGAAGATCTTCTTGATAGCCATTATTATCTGGCTGGGATTGATCGGTTTGATCAGGTAATCCGAGATCTGCGAGGCGATGGCCTTGTCCATCAAGCCCTCCTCTTCGCTCTTGGTTACCATAACGATGGGGATGGCGGTGTTGATCCGTTTTATCTCCTGCAAAGTTGCCAGACCATCCAAACCTGGCATCATTTCATCCAGGATCACCAGGTCAAATTTGTTTTCTAGCACTTTTTCGATGGCGTCGCCACCGTTGTTGCAGGTTTCCACAGCGTAATTGCGCTCTTCCAGAAAGAGCACGAAGGGTTTGAGCAGATCTATTTCGTCATCCACCCAGAGAATTCTCATCTGTTTCATGGGCTTTTTCTTACTCCTTGTTTTGAGTTTCCTGTTCGAAGCGGCGTTGACGCTCCTTCACGACCTGTTTCATTTCGTCCAGATCGGCGTCCTGAAAATACAGGGCGAGTTTGAAGTTAAGCTCTTGGCGGGAACAATTGAACCATGAAATCATCTTCTCCATATATTGCTCGACGTAAACCTTTTTGAGGTCAACGTCGGCTTCTTTTTCTTGTTTTTTTAGTTCTTTAATGTGGTCGCGGAGTTCCTTGGTCGGCATATCTTCGGCTTTATGCAACCATTCGTCGCGCAGCTTCCAATCCGCTTTCTGGATCAGGGGTTTGATCATATTCAGACGGTCGAAGCCGATCTGTTTCACCTCTTCCTCATCCACGTCCATTTCTTCGATAAAGAGGTCGTGGGTGCCCACCAGTTTTCCGGCCAGAGAACCCGAAAGCTGATATTCAGCTTCCACAAAGTCCTTGAATTTCTCATAGCCTTTGTATAAGAACAGCTTGGAACGCTTGATCTCGGAAAGTAATTGTCCCAGGCTGATGAAGTTCTCTTCCAGTTTATCCTTCAGGTTTGCCACAGCGGCGAATTTTTCGTCCGGGCTCATGGTTTCGGTGGGCTTGTTTCTGTCAGTCATTTTTCTATCCTCTTTGAAAGTTAATCTATTGGGTAATATATATGTTCCGGAGCAGGGAAGGCACCGTTTTTCACTTCCTGCACATATTCATCGATGGCAGCAATGCTTTGCTTTTCCAGATTGGCATAGCGTTTCACGAATTTGGGCAGCAGGTCGCCATAGCCCAATAGGTCATGGAACACCAAAACCTGTCCGTCTGTGTATCTGCCAGCTCCAATCCCGATCGTGGGAATTGAGAGCGCTGCGCTGATTTCTTTGCCAAGCTGTTCAGGAATGCCTTCCAGAACCAGCATAAAAGCGCCTGCACGCTGAACTTCCTGGGCCTGGATAAAGATCGCTTCATGCTCTTCGGGGCTTTTACCCTGAACTTTGTAGCCACCAAATTTATGCACCGACTGGGGAGTTAAGCCCAGATGCGCACAAACCGGAATTTCAATATCCACAATGGCACGGATCGCAGCCAGCCGGGAAGCAGAACCACCTTCCAGCTTTACTGCATTGGCCTTGCCTTTGATGACCAGTTCAGCGGCATTGGCTTTGGTGGCTTCCAAGCCAAGGTGGTAGCTGAGATAAGGCAGATCAGCAATGATAAAGGCTTCGGGAGCGCCACGCCGGACAGCTGCACAATGGCAAACTATATCTTCCAGCGTTACTTGCAGGGTGTTTTCATAGCCCAAAACCACCATCCCCAAACTGTCACCAACCAGGATAAGGTCGTTATCCGTGGCCGACACACATCTGGCTGTGGCATAATCATAAGCCGTCAGCATGCTGATTTTTTCACCCCGTTGCTTCATTGCACTGAAGTCAACTGAGCTAAGTGCCTTATTCAGGGCTTTGGTCATTATCTGGTCCTTCTCTTTCGCTGTCTATCGTTTCGGAACTTGTCCGGCTGTCATCATCGTCCAAAAGGCCGTCTCCCGCAAAGGTTCCGTTGTTCAGCATCAGATCGTAGATCACACTGCCATTGGCATACCAGCCAAGAAATCTGCCATTCAGGATACCATCACGGTAAACCGCACTCATTTGGGGTGCGCCATCGGGATACCACAACAGCAGCAGTCCATTCTTTTTTCCATCTTTCAGATCCATTGCCCTCAGCAAACGTCCATTGGGATATTTCTCATAGGCAATCCCGCTGAAAGGCTTTCCCGCAGTGTCGGTAATAATCTCGCCTTCGATCAGATTATGCAGGGGAATTGCATTTTCCGGCATAGTCCAGTTCTTTACGCTTAAGTATTCCTCGCTACGGTTTTCCGCAAAGGCTGTGGCCAGGGCAAGGGAAAAAACAAAAATGAACAGAATGCCCGCAAGTATTCTAAGGCTAAACAAGCCTTGTCTGGTCTGCGGACTGAGGATCGGACAAGCTATCTCGAGCTCTTGAGGACACATTTTTCATCTCCGAAAGGTGAGTCAACCTTTTTCTTTGTCTTTTATTATCGTATCTACCTGAAATAATAATCCATATCACTTTTTTGCAAAACGCCGGCTTTGTCAAGAGCGATCTTGG
>CAZNGW010000023.1:0-8636 GCA_964572925.1 uncultured Candidatus Cloacimonas sp.
TTGAAAGTTACGGAACGGGAGCGAACATAAATTCAAATTCGCCTTCCACGGGTTCCCAGTTTGCCACTTGACCCTCGATATTCACTTTTATTTCACAATTGTAGATTTTGCCTTTCACGTCCACCTTGGCGATGCCTTTGTAGTGGGAGGTATCGATAAATTCCAGTTGCAGGTCTTTCAGCACCGGATGCAGGTTTGCATACTGAGGTTCGGTATCGAAAGTCCTTTGGATGGAGCCTTTAACGGATTTTGCCACCTTGCGGGGGGAGTGCATTCCGCAGCCCAGGGTCAGCGTTAGCAGGATGAGGACAATTATGCCAAGAAACGTATATTTACCCATGGTTTCTCCTTTTTGGGCAAAGAATGGTGTTTCTGGGTCCTGTTTATGCTCCGGGGCAGATCAAGTCAAGGCAAAAATGGCTGGGTTGTTTTTCGATCTTCGGTTCCAGCATCCTGTCCGCTTCCTCTTTGCCCACCTGAAAGCCGGGCTGATCCCACCCTTATCCCTCCCTCATTCCATAAGCGTGGGTTACGGGTGGAAGACGGGTGGCAGCAGCGTGCCGGGAGAGGAAGCAGCGGTTAGCGAAAAATGTCTTGACGAGTTTCACACTATGGAAAAAAATCAACACGAGTTAGATTCGTAAAAACCTTAGGGGGTCCGATGAATAATTACTTCATGGAAACTCATCACCATGAATGGATTTTGACCAACCGCTCCGGCGCCTATGCCCTGGGAACAGGCAACCTGATCAACCAGCGAAAATATCATGGCCTTTTGATCGGCAGCGACAGCCATTTTAACCGCATCCACCTCGTGGCCGGCATTGAAGAAAGGGTGGAATGGCGCGGGGAAATAATCCATTTGGACAGCAATAACTACAGCAATTGCATCTACCCGGAAGGCTTCCTGCATCTGGTGAAGCCCTGGCTGCGTCCCTATCCGGCCTTTTTGTATTCGGCTCTCCCCCATCAGAACGACATTCTGATCCTGAAAGAAATCATGATGGACGAAAGCACCAATACGACCCTGGTTAAATATACGAATCTGGGACACCACAAGCTGCATTTTGAGTTTCATCCCAAATTCACGCTGACCAGGCATCATGAGCTGAACCAACCCGGCACCCTGGATTTTTCACGCTTTGATACCCATATAGAGGAAATGGAAGATTTTACCCGCTATTCAGCCCGCAGACAAGACAACAACATCAGCATCCACGGAGCCATCCTGCAAGGCGAGGTTATCCCCAACCGCTATGTGTATTACAACGTTTTCTATCCCTGGGAAGTGATGAGTGGATATCCCGGCATCGGCGATCAGGTAAGCCTTTTCCAGCTTGGCTTTGACCTGAAGGTAGGCCAGAGCAACTGCCTGCTGTTCAGCGACCTTCCGATCGAGGATGCCCCGGCTTTGGCCAAACGCATTGAAGCACGCTATGCGGAGCTTCCCAAGCCGTTGGATTTTCCCCTGCAACCCGATCAGGACGATACCCTGCTGAATCAGCTCGATTATAACGACAATTACCAGTTCAAGTTTCCGGAATACATAAAGATTCTGGAGTTTGCCCTTACGGATTTTCTGGCCAATGACGACATTGTGGCCGGCTATCCATTTTATGGTGCCTGGGGCAGGGATACCATGGTGGTTTTGAATGCCCTGCTGCACAATCCCCAATATACGGACACCGTGGAAAAGATTCTGAATAAATATAGCGGTCAACTGAAAAACGGATTGATTCCAAACATGCTGGCAGAATCTGGAAGAGAAGCCAATTACGACAGCATCGATGCCACGTTGTGGTTCATAATTCTGCTCTGGAAACTGGGCAAACGCAAACTAAGCCCGGACTATTGGAAAGATGCCATTGCCCTCAGCGAGGATATCCTGGTTTCCATTATCAACAATTTCACCTATCCCTTCGATGTGCGCAGGGATGGTCTGATCGACTTGCATCCAGAATTTGCCCATGGCACCTGGATGGACGTGCGCATCGACGGCAAACCGATCACTCCCCGCAGTGGAGCTCCCATCGAGATCAATGCCCTGTGGTTCAATGCCCTGTGCAGCTATGAAGCGATGTGCGAAAGCCTGCTGGAAGCCAATCCGAAGGCAAATCCGCCTCAAGCTCAACTGGTGGAAATGAAGGAAAAGGTCTTTGCCTCCATGGCCAAATTCCGCAAGGACGGCTTTCTGGGAGACAGGCTAAATGGCGATGAGCCGGTGATCGAGATTCGTCCCAACGTGATCATTGCCCTTTCGCTGCCCTGGCCGATCTATCCCCAGGAACTGCTGCAACAGGTTTTGGAGCGTTCCTTCAGCGAACTTTATACCAGTTATGGTCTGCGCACCCTTACCCCCAAAGACGTCAGGTTCCGCAAAAAATATTACGGGACTCAGCGCGAACGCGATATGTCATATCACAATGGCAGCGTTTGGGCCTGGCTGTTGGGACCCTTCTGCGGTCTCTATGTGCGTGCCTACCTGGGAGTGAAACCGGTTTCCGAGATCAGGGAAGCCCTCAGCTCCTTCATCCAGACCTTCCGTCAAAGCTTCATGAAAGGGCACATAGCCTCCATTGCCGAAATCTGGGATGGCGACGCACCACATTTCCCGAAAGGTGCTCCCGCTCAGGCCTGGAGCGTTGCCGCTCTCTATAATGTGGAAACCTATCTGCTTTCTCTGGGAGATGAAAAATGAAGATATTGATGTTCACCTGGGAATTCCCTCCCCTCATCTCCGGCGGTTTGGGCATGGCGTGTTATGGCATGGTGAAAGCCCTGCTCAGCCAGGGTATCAAGATCGACCTGGTGCTGCCGACCAAGGAACTGGTCTATTTTCCGCTACGCGAAGAAAGCGATGTGGATACCCTGCCTGCCGTGTTTCTGGATCAGAAAATGCACCGGGAATTCACGCAGCGAACTTTCAGTTCGATGCAGGAACGCCTTGAATTCATTGGCATCAGCGCTCACCCGGAAAGTTATTTCAAACTTAGCGAGATCAGGCATTACGCGGTAAGCGTCCGTAAAAAATACTGGCTGAGCGAGGTGGTTACCAATGAGGAACGTGAGCTGTGGGATGAGATGACCTCAAACCTGATCGGTGAAGAAGACCTGATGCGCAAGGTTCAGGAATATACCCTGAGGGCAGACCGCTTTGCCAAAACCCTGGAATATGACCTCATTCACGCCCATGATTGGCTAACCTATCCCAGCGGTATGCTGGCTAAGCAGCTTTCCAAAAAACCGCTGATCGTGCATATCCATGCCACGGAATTTGACCGGGCTGGCGGACCTGGAGACGAAAGGGTTCACAAGATCGAACATGCCGGAATGACCTATGCGGACAAGGTGATCGCCGTTTCCAAATATACCGCGCAAATGATCATGAGCCGTTATCGGATCGACACCGGCAAGATCCGCATCATTCACAATGCCTTTACGGTTCCCGAAGATGCAGTGCATAGCAAACGGCGCATCTTCAAAGGGCCTACTGTGCTTTTTTTGGGCAGGATTACGCTGCAGAAAGGCCCGGACTATTATCTGGAAATCGCCGAAAAAGTGCTGAAGACCCATCCCGAAGCCAGATTTATCATCGCCGGAACCGGTGATATGAGCCGTCAGGTATTGCGCCGTTCTGCTGCCATGAGGTTGAGGAACCGCTTTCTCTTCACCGGCTTTCTGAATCGTAAACAGGTGGAAAAGGTTTTACAGGCTGCCGACATCTATGTGCTGCCCTCGGTTTCCGAACCTTTTGGCATCTCGCCTCTGGAAGCCATGGCCTTTGGGATCACTTCGATCATCTCCAAGCAATCCGGCGTGGCGGAAGTGGTGCATCATGCCTTCAAGATTGACTACTGGGATATTGATCTCTGGGCTGAAACGATCAATCACCTCATCGAAAACCGCGATAAATGCACCAAAATCGGCATCGAAGGCATGAAGGAAGTGCATCGCATCCAATGGGACGAAGCCGCAGAAAAGATCCGCCACCTCTATTCCTCCACTCTGGCAGAATTCATCCGCCGTCAGGATAGCTAAGGAGCCGCCATGCTGAATATCATCTTCTACTTTCAGGTTCACCAACCCTACCGGCTGAATCACTTCAATGTTCTGGACATCAATCGCAATTCCGAGATGTTTGACGACAAACTGAACGGCCTGGTTATGAAAAAGGTGGCGGAAAAATGCTACCTGCCAACCAATGAACTGCTCCTTGAGTTAATCACTAAAAGCGAAGGCAGGTTCAAGATAGCCTACTCCATCACTGGCACCGCCATTGAGCAATTCAAGCTCTATTCCCCTGAAACCCTGGATTCCTTCAAAAAGCTGGTGGATACCGGATGTGTGGAGCTGTTGGGTGAAACCTACTTCCACAGCCTGGCCTTTTTGTATGATACCAATGAATTCCTCGATCAGGTGATGATGCACCGTGATTTGATGAAACAGGAATTCGGATATCACACCACCACTTTCCGCAATACCGAGCTGATCTACCAGGACAGGTTGTCCGACCTTATTTTTGAGGTCGAGGGCTTCAAAACAATAATCACGGAAGGGGTTGACCGCATTTTGCAATGGCGCACCCCGCTCTATGCCTACAAGAACTATTCCAAAGACATCAATCTGCTGTTGAAGTATTACCAGTTGGCCGACGACATCGCTTTCCGCTTTTCAAACCGGGACTGGCCGGAATATCCCCTGACCGTGGATAAATTCGTGAACTGGATAGATCACCTCACCCTGGCTGAAACTGGCGGTAAAAACCTTTTCCTGAACCTCTTTATGGACTATGAAACCTTTGGCGAGCATCAATGGGCTTCTTCCGGCATCTTCGACTTCATGCGCCATTTCCCTGATGCGGTATTGGGAAAGCCACATCTGGGCTTTGCCAATCCCAGGGACACTGCACATCTGGCCAATTACCAGCAGGAAGCTTTGTCATTTCAGGATGCGGTTTCCTGGGCAGATGAACAGCGTGACCTTTCTGCCTGGCTGGAAAACGACATGCAAAAGAATGCCATCGAAACCCTCTATGACCTCTTCAACCGCATCAAAGAAAAAGGCGATCCAGAGCTGCTCCGAACTGCCAGGCTCCTGAGCACCTCAGACCATTTTTACTACATGTGTTCCAAATATTTCCAGGACGGGGATGTGCACAAATACTTCTCACCCTACGATTCCCCCGATCAGGCATACATATATTTCATAACCGCCCTGGCAGAACTGGAAGAAAGGCTATTGGACTAAGATTATGAAAGGAAGAATACTGATTCTGGAAGACGACATCGTTTTGGCCGAACAAGTGGCCAAAGTGATGAAACGTTATGATTATCAGGTGCTGCTGACCACCAACAGCGACCAGTTTTTCGAAGAACTGAGGGTCTTTCAGCCCGACGTTATCCTGCTGGATGTATTCCTGGTAGGCTCCCGCCTGAACGGCATCCAGGTTCTGAAGCATTTGAAGGACAATCTTGACCTGAACTATAAGGTGATCGTGATCTCCGGAGAGGTTACTTCCTCTCAGATCAGTGAGATCAGGGCTTTGGGAGCTTATCATTTCATCGAGAAAGGCTCTGCTTTCAGCACCAATCAGCTTTTGTTGCACATCGAGAACGCCATCACCCTGAAACATCAGGAAGAAGAACATATCGGCCTGCAGATAGAGTATATCAATCTGAAAAAGCAGTTTACCCGCAGTTTCCCCTTCATTGGAGAAAGCGCTGCCATCAAGAAAGTGCGTGATCAGATCAGCAAGCTGGCCTCGGTGGACGAAGACCTCTTTCTGATCGGGGAAACCGGTACCGGCAAAGAAGTGGCGGCAAACTATTATTACATCAATTCCCGCCGCTTTGGAAAACCCTTTCACACGGTGAACTGCAGTGCCCTTTCCGAAAGCCTGATCGAATCTGAACTGTTTGGCCACGTGAAAGGTTCTTTCACCAGCGCGGACCGCAATAAAACCGGATTTTTTGAGGAATGCAGCACAGGCATGCTGTTTCTGGATGAGGTAACCAATCTTTCCCTGGCTGCCCAAGCCAAAATCCTCAGGGCAATAGAAAACAAGGAGATCCAGGTAGTTGGCGGTAACCTGAAAAAAGTGAACACGCGCCTTATTTTTGCCTCCAATGCAGGTTTGGAAAAGCTTTCCGATCCAAACGTGTTTCGCCGTGATCTGTTTTACCGGATCGAGGGAAACATCGTTCAGCTTCCTCCCCTGAAAGACCGCGAAGAAGACATTTTGCTGCTGGTTAGCTATTTCTTTACCAACTACTCACCCCAATATAGCGTGATCGACCAAATAGATCTCCCAGCCTTGCAGGACGAACTGCTAAGTTACGAATGGCCTGGAAACATCCGTGAATTGCGCAATTTCTGCAAATTCATCATGATCAACGAATCAAAGATCAGCAACAACACCATCAGCAAGCACCTGAACCAGAAAAAGCATCTGGTGCACGGCAACGGCGAATTCAACCTCGAACATTATATGAAGATAGACAATCTGAAGGACAGCGTGGCATCTTTTGAACGGGATTATCTGCTGTTTCATCTGCAGAAATGCGGCTGGAGAGTTTCCCAAACCGCCAAAAAGGTCGGGATCGAGCGCACCACCCTCTATAAAAAAATGAAGGCCTTGGATATCCCGGCACAGGAAGCGGAGGAATAGCTTGTTTCAGGAAAACCTTGGTTTAAAGCTGTTTTCTCTGATAATGGCACTTTTCATCTGGCTCCAGTCTGTGCTGATCACCGAACAGAAAGGAGTAATCAACCTGCCGGTAGTTTTAAGGTCAGTGCCCCGCAACCTTACCTTGGACAACCTGCCCAAAACCATTCCTTTCAACGTGCGTGGAAAGGGATTGGAGCTTATCAAGCTGAAACTCTCGAAAACCAGGATCAGTCTGGATGCAGCGAAAATCAAGCCCGGAGCTGATATTATCTCGCTTTCGGACTATACCATCGATCTACCGGACAATATCCACGTGAACCTGATCGGACCTGCCGACAGACAGGATATCGCAGTGCATGCCGATGTTTTTAACCAAAAAAAAGTGCCAGTGGAGCTTAGCTTTGCAGATAACTATACCAGGCAACGCTTTGCCACCCTTAGCTATAAGATCATCCCCGATAAACTCATGATCTTCGGTCCCAAAAGCAAAATTCAGTTAATCGACCATATCAGCACCGAAGAGATAACCCGCCAGCAGCTTTCCGACAAAGAATTCAGCCTGAAGATTCCCGAAATCGACCAGGATGTGTCCCTGCCAGTGAATAACGTAAAGATACGTATATCAAGTTCATATCCTCAAACTCGGGTTTACGACGGGCTAATGGTTAAAGCCCCGGCCGGTAAAGTTTGCGTTCCGGCAGAAGTAACCCTTAAAATCTCAGGGGATTCAGACATCCTTAATGAACTGAATCCACAAAACATTCTGATCTCAGTATCCCCGGAAGCCGATGCCAACGGATTTCACCAGGTGTTGGTGGAAGCACCCTCAGCCTTGCAGGTTCAGGCCATTACTCCCTCCAGGGTGCGTGTAAAGTAAATGCCCTATATTCTGGCATTTGAATCCTCCTGCGACGATACATCCGTTGCCGTTTTGGACACTTCCTATCATGTGAAAGTAAATCTCACTTCTGCACAGCCGGAACACTTGAGGTTTGGCGGGGTTTTGCCGGAGCTTGCTTCGCGTTTACACCTGAAAAATATACTGCTGCTTACCCGCAATGCCTTGGAGCAAGCTGACTTGAAGCTTACTGATCTGGACGCAGTTGCAGTGTCCATCAATCCTGGATTGATCGGATCACTGCTGGTAGGTCTTTCTTTTGCAAAAAGTCTTGCCTGGAGCCTGTCCCTGCCTTTGATCACGGTAAATCACATGCTGGCGCATATTTTCGCTAATTTTATCGAGCATCAAGAGCTGAAGCCACCTTTTCTAGCGCTTGTGGTCTCGGGGGGGCATACTGAACTGGTTCATTTTAAAACCCTCACGGAATTTGAGATTATCGGAAAAACCCTGGATGATGCAGCCGGCGAAAGCTTCGACAAGGCTGCAAAACTCCTCGGCTTAGGTTTTCCTGGTGGGCCGATCATAGATAAACTCGCTCAAACAGGATCTGCTGATTTTATCCGTTTCCCACGGGGATTGGAAAGAAAAAGCAGCTTCAATTTCAGCTACAGCGGGCTAAAAACGGCTATCCGGACCTGGCTGAGCGGACAGGAAGACGAATACGTGAAGGCCAATCTGAACTCGATCGCTGCTTCTGTTCAGCAGGCTATCATTGATCCCCTGATCAAGAAAAGCCTCCTTTATGCCCGAAGCAACGGGATTCCCAGCATTCTTATCGCCGGGGGTGTAGCTGCCAACAGCGCATTGCGGGATCAGCTTTCCAGGCAGGCTGCTCACTATGGAATTGCAGTTTATTTTCCCTCGTTGCCCTATTGCATGGATAATGCTGCCATGGTTGCGGCTGCCGCAGTGCCCAAATATCAGGCTGGGCTATTTGCCCCGCTTTCTGTTAATGCCTTTTCCCTAAAAGGCACAAAAATCCTTTAGAAAGCTCTATCTCTGCTTACCAAATGTGGGCAATGCAGGTTTATTACTCGTAGAGCCTGCAATGAACTCTCAAGGCTCCGC
>CAZNGW010000023.1:8736-34631 GCA_964572925.1 uncultured Candidatus Cloacimonas sp.
CGCTTAACCTCTCATCTATTGCCTCTTCCGGCAAGGAGTTTAGGTAAGGTTATTGTTCTACCGAGTTTGTATAATTCCTGATTCCCTTGTCAATCAGTTCTATGCTTTCCGCCATGGAGGGCATGGCAGAGAAATATTTGCTATATACAATCTTAAGGCTTTGATTGTCTTCATTCAAGGGTTTCAGATCGGGCAGTTCATATAGCAGATCAAGGTCTCCACTGGCTTCCAGGGCAGCATATTCGTAGTCAATGGTTCGTAGAAAGCGTCCATCCTGGTCAAACAATCCCAGAATGAAGTATCCGCTAATCTCCACCGGCAGCTTGTTCTTCAGGGTTACAAAGACATCCGCAGGATGCGGTAGATCCTGAATATCGTATAAAAATAGCTCATCGCTCTGCACGGGAACCACATTTATCTCACTTTCCAGGTCAAAAGCCTGTTCATCCAGCCAGTTACCCGAATATGATCTGGCAGATTTGAAGCCGCCAAAAAAGGCCAGGGTTCGTTCTTCATATTTTTCCATGCCGGGATCGTTCACAAGGTAAGATGATGCCTTATCGGCAGGTCCGTCTCTTTTAATCACCAGAACCCAATGGCTGCGTCGTCCCGCAACTTTTACGATTACTTTGTTCCCAGCGTCTATCTGCTTCGCAAGAAAGTCCCAGTCGTTACGCTTGGTGCTTTGTGCCACCAGTTCAAGACCCAGACCGCTGCCATCAATCTCTCCGGGAATCTGCCAACGCATATTGCTTCCGGCATATCCGCCATTTTTCTGCAGCCAGTCATTCAAACGGTCAGGTGTCATGTATTGATTTGTCGCTTCAGCATTTAGCAGCATGGATAGGCAACTGAGGACGCAACCGCTACGGCCGATGGAGGTTCGGCTTGAGCCAAGCCTTTCCTGCTTCCAGCGTGAATCACTTTGCGAATACCAGTTGAAGCTGCCTGCAAAAACCGGCAATGCAAAACAGAGCGTTATGTATAGTAGGTATATTTTTCTCATAGGCGTTCTTAAGTCAGTTAATTGTAAAGATAAGAAATGATTACACGCTCTGGGCAATCAATGTAGGCCTCCGGTTTTTGTCAATTTTTTTTTGCTGCCTCCAGATTTCCCTTGCCAAAAAAAGCCGCTTGAAAGATAGGTATTTACAGTAAAGAAAAACCTGCGATGAGAGACAAGTTCTGGCATCAAGGGTGAAAAGCTTCTTTTCGCCTTCGCTTGCCAAACTCCCCTCTTCGCCCGAAGGATAGCTATATGCACGAAAAACGCCATGTGGTAAGCATCATTGTGGAGGACGTTGAACATGCCTTCCACCCCGTTTCCGAATTGCTGCACAACTATGCAGCCCACATCCTTTTACGGGTTGGATATCCCATGCGCGATCTGGGAGTTTCAGTGATCTTTCTGATTATGGAGCTTTCCACCGCAGAAATGGGTGCATTTTCCGGAAAACTTGGCCAGATTCAAAGCGTAAAAGTAAAAGCCTCAACTTTAAAAATAGAATCAGGAGATAAATCATGAAGATCAGCATCGAAGGCGTAAAATCCTTTATCCCCAATGCGGAGATCGAAAACCTGCTGGAAACTCAGAGCCATGCAAGCGAAAGCAGAATTAGAGAAATAATCGCCAAATCACTGGATAAACAACGTTTGAATCCGGATGAAACCGCTGCCTTGATCAGTGTAAAAGACCCTGAGCTGAAACAGCTCATTCTGGAAGGCGCACACGAATTGAAAGAACGCATCTATGGAAATCGCATTGTGCTTTTCGCTCCCCTATATGTGGGTAACGAATGTATAAATGATTGCGTTTATTGTGGGTTCAGGATCTCGAATCAGGAATGCCACCGCTCTACCCTGAGCAAGGAAGATTTGATCGCTGAAACCCAGGCTTTGGTGGAAACCGGACATAAAAGACTGATCATGGTTTATGGCGAACACCCCATGTATAGCCCGGAATTCATTGCCGGAACTGTTCAAACTGTGTATGACACCAAATATAAAAAAGGTGAGATTCGCCGCGTGAATATCAATGCAGCTCCGCTGGATATCGAAGGTTTCCGAACCGTGAAATCCGTTGGGATAGGAACTTATCAGATCTTCCAAGAGACTTATCATGACGCAACCTACCAGAAACTGCACCCCAGAGGCCCGAAAAGCAGTTTTCTCTGGCGACTCGACGGCCTGGACAGGGCTATGCAAGCCGGGATAGACGACCTTGGCATTGGTGCTTTGATGGGGCTTTACGACTGGCGCTTTGAAGTGATGGGCTTGCTGTATCACACTATCCACCTTGAACAACGTTTCGGGGTTGGACCCCACACCATCTCCTTCCCCAGAATTGAACCCGCAATCGGCACTGAATTTGCCGAAAGGCCACCCTATCAGGTTTCCGACGAAAATTTCAAGCTCCTGGTGGCAATTCTCAGACTCAGCGTTCCCTATACCGGTATGATCCTCACAGCACGCGAACCTATCGCCATCCGCAATGAGATTCTACGCTATGGAGTTTCGCAGATTGATGCCGGAAGCAGCATCGGGGTAGGGGACTATGCACACAAGGATGACGAATCCAAACGCAAGAGCCAGTTTGTGTTAGGAGACACCAGAAGCCTGGATGACGTTATCTATGAACTGGCCAAAGGTGGCTATATCCCCTCCTTCTGCACCTCATGCTACAGAGCGGGAAGAACCGGTGAACACTTCATGGAATTTGCCATTCCCGGCTTTGTGAAACGCTTCTGCACCCCTAATGCGCTTCTCACTTTTGCCGAATACCTCTACGATTTCTCCAGCGAAAGAACTCTGAAAGCCGGATTGGAACTGATCGAAAACGAAATCAACAAGATCCAGGATGAAAACATGCAGACCTCCGTGAAAGAAAACCTGGCCAAAATGAAAGAAGGTAAAAGGGATTTGTATTATTAGTGCTGGAGTGATGGAGTGTTGGAGTGATGGAGTGCTGGAGTGCTGGAGTGCTGGAGTGATGGAGTGCTGGAGTGATGTTGTGATTGAGTCTGGGAGACCTTATGTCATGGTGTCCATCTAAAACATTTCATTCCGGGCTTGACCCGGGATCTCCTATACATTCATGAGATTCCTACCCTTCCTTTCGCAAGGGATATCATTTGCAGGAATGAGGAAACAGGGTCTTTCATGTAAAGGAAGAGAAAAAATGTAGTATAGGATACCAATCCTGTTGTGTAGGCAGGATGCCGGTCCTGCCTCAATGTGAAGGTTTTGCTACGCGGGATGGAGAAAACGCAGAGATTTACTTTTTTTAAACCACAGAGAAAAGCAGAGATACATTTGAAACACAGAGAAACAGAGAGATTTGGTAGTGAAGTAATGAAGTAACTGCGTAACTATGTAAACAAACCTTGTTAATCCGTTAGATCCGTTCAATCCGTGAAACAATTCCTCGATGCTTTCCGTGTTCTCGGTGGTTAATAAAAATCATTGTTAATCCTTTATATCTGTTTAATCCGTGACACTATTATCCAGTTATCGCTATAGTCCTCTGTCCCCTGTTCACTAATCCCTATACTACATCCCAGCTGTGGAAGCCAGAGTAACCAAAGCCATAATCGCTTCGAAGATCACCGCATAATCATTATCGGTATATTCCACGGTTCTGCCGTCCAGCCTTTTAACGTAGGGCATCAAACAGGCAACATCGGTCATGGCAGTGGATTTAAATTCTATTTTCAGCGTTATAGGCGCGCTGAAGGTGTATAGTGGAAGATCAATTCTGCCAAGCGCCAGTCTGGTTTGTTCTGTCAAGGTTTTCTGCACGGCTAACTGAGAATAGTTTTTGGCAGCAAACTTGGCAACTGCTTCTTTGGTGCAAACGTAGTTCACCCAAGGTAAAGCCAACTTCATTTCCTCTTCCAGGGCTTTGTCTCCGCTTATCAGAGCAACTGGAACACCGTGGTAGCCTGCATAGGCTGCATTGATCATCGCTTCGTTCATGGGGGTTTCATTAATCCAAATCTTCTGGATACGGCTGTTTGAATAGCTGTGATCCATATTTGCTTTGTACGCACCAGTTCCTGCATGATAGCCCAGAAAAAACACCATACTATAATCACTGCTGAAAGCCGGCATCATATATTGGGGACGAGGGCCCCCACTGATCAGCGTGATTCGTTCATCCAGAGCCGTGATACCAAAATAGAGATTGTCCCCTGCCGAATGGGAGTCGGCAATGGTGATCTCCGAGATTTCTGAGGATTTTTCGCTTTCCAGAATTGCGGTTAGGCAATCAGTAACATGTGACATGCAGCAAGCCCGAACGCTGGAACGGTCTGTCTTTTCCTGATCCCAGTTAAAAGTTCCTGGCATACCTTCCATGTCGATGGAAATATATATTTTCATAGTAGTTCCCTGGCTATCTGTGAGCCAACTATAACATTATTAATCAATAAAGCGAGATTAGTGTCAATTGACCGTCCGGAAGTGGAATCAGCCAGATAGCTTAGCAGGAATGGAGTTAACTGCTTACCACCGATCTCCAGTTTGTTTGCTTCCTGGATGGCTTTTTCGATGTGCTTCTCTATCTCTTTTGAGGTAATGTGGTCTTTAAGTGGGACGGGGTTGGCGATTAAAATTCCCTTGGAGACAGGGTCAAGAGATAACAGGTTGCGATATATTTCGGCTACTTGTTCTGGGCTGTCTACCTTGTCAATCACATGGCCTGAATTGAAAGAATAGAACGCGGGAAAATCAGTTGTCCGCCAGCCCAATACAGGCACTCCATTGGTTTCCAGATATTCAAGTGTGGCAGGGATGTCCAGGATTGCCTTACAACCCGCTGAAACCACAATAACCGGAATTTGCGCCAGGGTTGGCAGGTCGTTTGAGATGTCCAGAGTGCTGTCCCACCCTCGATGCACACCTCCAATCCCCCCTGTGGCGAAAACCTTTATCCCAGACAGATGAGCCAGAAGCATCGTTGCGGAAACCGTGGTTCCGCCACTTATCCCCTGTGCCAGAGCCAAGGGCAGATCGCGCCTGCCAAGTTTGTGCACAGGTTCCTTATTCAGGAGTTTGGCTTGCAACGTTTCTTTGTCTGCTTCATCCATACCGATCTTCAGTTTTCCATCCAGCACAATAATTGTGGCAGGTTCAACGCCATTATCACGTGCTGTTTGTTCCAAATGCTCTAATACTTCGAAGTTCCTGGGAGTGGGCAATCCATGGGTAAGCACGGTGGATTCCAAAGCCAGAACGGCGCGACCATCCCTCAGGGCTTTTTCCACGCGCTCTGACATTTGCAGTGGTAGTTGCTCTTGTGTTTTCATGATACCTATCTTTATTCAGCCAGTCCAGTGAATAAAAATGGATATCGGTATGCGCTTCAGCGTTGAACTAAAATGGGTTCGGTGGTTTCCTCTGGGATGATTTTCACTTCCACTGGGATGACCCCTGCTGCCAACATGCCAAGTTCTTTGGCGGCAGCATAGGATAGGTCGAGGTCTCTGCCCCGGGTGAAAGGACCGCGGTCATTTACTTTTACAGTAACGGATTGGCCGGTCTTGGGATTGGTTACAAGGAGTTGGGTTTGAAAAGGTAGGGTTTTATGGGCACAGGTAAGGGCGTCCGAATCGTATCTTTCACCACTTGCCGTTTTTCTGCCCTGAAAGCGTTTGGAGTAATAAGTGGCCACCATTGTTTCACCAGGCGGGGCTCCCGGGGGCTCCTGAGTGTGCAACGAATCAATTACCAGCCCGCTTTGGAACTCGGCAACGATGTCGCTTTCAGTGCTCTTGACCGATTCTGCAATTATTGGCGCTATTATCAATAGCTGAAATCCCAGAAACGTCGCAAGCAGTTTTTTCGACTGTTTCTTCATAATCTTCCTAACATAAATTGATGGGATTCACGCTGTCGGAACCCTCGAAATCTGTCAAGAAAAAAAAGCTCAAAATGCATGCAAGCCATTATATAACATGCCGTTAGGCTACATTTACCTCTACGGGCTACGCATCAGCTTCAACATTTATAAGGATTAATCATATAGAATGTAAACAATGATTCACTTTTACAAAATTCATCTTGACATGATTTCCAATTCGCCAACTATGTGAATCAAGGAGATTATTGATGAAAACTTACGTTGCTGTCTTAAGTATAGTTTTCTGTAGCCTTGGTTTCGGCAAGCTCTGGGCACAGCATGAACCTGCTACAGGATATAAAACGCACCGAATGGTCGGGCTCGAAGCAAGCCCTGGACTGGGAACCTCGATCAACACCAATAACGGAACCAGATGGCAACCCCAGCTTGGCATAGGGTTGGGAGCAAACTATTACCATTCCGTTTCATCCCGTGTCTGGTTGCATTCTGGGATCAGCGAGCAGCTTTGCTCAGCCTACAGGACTGTGGAGCATCCCTATCCCTATGTGATGATCATGAGTCTGAATTCTGTTTGCTATTCCGCCCGTTTGCGAGCCGGAGCTGATTATGTTTTCCGTCAGATTCCGAACTTGAACCAATCCCTGTATATCGGAGCAGATCTTTACGCAGATGTAGTCCAGGGTGCAAAAGTCCATAAACGGATTCACTATGTAGATGAATCTGAAGCCGAGATCATAAACTTCAAAGATTCTTTTGCCCCTGTAGTCCCGGGAGTTCAGTTAAGCCTTGGTTCCCAATTCCAAAACATAAGGGTTGAATTACGCTACTGGGAGGATATTGCCACATATTCCATACCCACCGTTCCCATTGGCCGACAACGACGTGCTTTCTACGGCCTGAACTGCAGCATCCTACTGGGTAGCAGGTTTTAAAGCATCCTACTCAGCGAATCACAGAGAATACCTCTCAACGCCTACTAAAAATATCTACTTTAAAGCTTTAATCCAGGTTTTCAGGTATATTTTCTGGCCATCAGCCCGAGGATAAATCTCACTTACACTGAATGAATAGTTATTGGGTGAATAGTAACCATCCCAGACCAGCGAGGATAACCCCGTATTCAAGTCCATCTTCATCAAATCGGACATACCGTGTTGGTAACGCGAATACACCAAGTCATTCGTTTCCAAGGGGAAAGCATAACTAAAGCAATCGGGAAGAGTAAAATATGTTCCCGCCTGACGGTCATATATACTGAGATGGCAGCAGTAACGTGTCCAATAACTGTATCCTGTCCAGCTGATATCTTCCATGGGATCTGAAGAGACGTGAATGGCAAAATAGCGGAGATTGCGGCTTGTTCGCAGATTAAGCGTTGAGTAATCCAAATCCCCAAATATTTTTTGCATCAAAACTGTGGAATCTTGCTCCGCTCCGCTGGTTTTACAGAGTGATACGATATTTCTGTAATCCTGGATGAATTTGCTGAAGTAATAATACTCACCGGTTTCTTCAACATAAGCGGCGTAATAAGCTGTTACCGGCGAATCAAGTTCCGTCCATTCACCAGTCAGAAGATCAAAACGCACTATATGCTTGTCTTTTATGGCGGTCAGATATTGTCCACCACTGGATAGAGCCGGAGCGCAATAATCCCCTGAATCCATCGGACTTAGCCGACAAAGGTTTTGTCCATCAAAACCAACTTTGTAGATGGCGTTATTAGCTGCAAAAAAGAGGATGCGTTGCTGTTGATCTATCCCCAGATAGCGTGTGTCGGTAATCGCCAGATCATTTGGGATAAGCTGGATTTTCTGGCCAGTGGTCAGGTCTCCCTTAAACAGTGTTCTTCCCAGATAAAAAACTTGATTGTCCGACAGATAAAAAGCCCTGCCCCGGTTGTATATATCCAAGCCATAATCACTTTTTACAAATTGGGTTCCATCTCCCTGGATGCTACAAAAGGTTTCAAATGGAACGGTATCAGGGTCGCAACTGCTGAGACACAGCATCAGCAGTGTGGCAACCAGCAAGATCAGCATAATCCTACTCATGTTATACTTCCCTAATCAAAGATAAATCATGTGTTACATGCAATTAGATAATGTCAAGCAGTTTTTCATTTTAAAAGCAACATCTTCCTTGTCCGAATAAAGCTCTCTGCCTCCATTCGGTATAGATAAACTCCGCTTGCCACAGGTCTTCCCGAATCGTCGCAGGCATTCCATTGCAGATCAAGCAGGTTGGTTCCCGGGATACCGTTATAAAGCTCTTTTACCATTTGACCCTTGAGGTTGTAGATGTTAAGTTTTACCGGCCGTTCGGGATTTAACACAGTAAAACAGATTCTGGTAACCGGATTGAAAGGATTAGGATAGTTCTGGGCAAGGCTGTTGGGCACTGGTTCTGCAATTTGATCTTCATTGGGAGAGCCATCTCCGGTAGTGAATTTCCAGGAAACGGAAAAAACACTGCTCCCAACCAAGTTCAGGGCTGCAACCCTCCAATAGTAGGCCGTGTGAGTGCTCAAAGCCGGAACATGCCAGTAAGTCTGCCCCCCAGTAAGGGTATCAAAAACTACATTCGTATAATAGGCATCTCTGGCCAGCTGAACATGGTAATCGGTGGCAAAGTACACTTCATCCCAAGCCAGGAGTGGCGTAAGGGACTGATGAATGGAGTTGTTTGCAGGGGATACGAGATTGGGCACGCCGGGAAGCTCAGTTACCTCACCAGTTGTGAAGCTTCGGACAGGGCTAAACCCGCTGGTGGCTCCATCTGAACTGCTGGCAACCTTCCAATAAAAAGTAGTGTGGGGATTTAGTCCTGATGCCTGATAACAACTGTCCGGATGTGCCGGGGCATTTATCACCAAGGTGTTGAAATCAGGTTGATCCGACACTTGCAAAAGGTAGGCAGTGGCTCCGGGGACGGCATGCCAGGTGAGGAGCGGATTTGTTGCCACACTCGACGCCTGATCCTGAGGATAAACAGGTTCGGGGATGGCCAGGTAACTCACAATGCTGAATGGATAGGTACAGATATCTGAATGATATGAGTTTAGCAGGGAAATCCTGATCAGACATTCTTCACTATCCAGATTGGGCAGGTTTTCCCATAGCCAGGAGCCATCGTTGGGAGTGGTGTCCACCAGAGTGATCCAGTTTTGGCCAAGATCAGAGCTGAATTCCAACGAAACGTTTCCCTGGCCGGTCTTGGATTTCCAACGGATTGTCTTATTGCTTCCCGAAACCCAGATATCATCGCCAACCGGAGAAACAAGCTGGATATCCGAGATTTTCACCTTGAAACTGATGGTGTCACCGGCATTGCCAACCTCATAAAGGTTCAAACCGCCAGGTGTGTTATAGCTGGAAAAGCCGCTGGGAACCGTAGCTTCGCTGATCTGAGTAAATCCGCTTTCCGCACTGAGAGCGGCACTTAATAGAGAACCCTGGGTGGTATTGTTGCCGGCATGGGGACGATAAATGTAAAGCTCATCGGGGGGGCCACCAGCATTCCCTTGTTGATTCAACATCATTCGGTATACCAGCAATCCGCTACCTGGAATCAATGTATCTACACTTCCACATGGCTTTCGGTACTCCAAAATATAGTATTCACTTTGAACCCAGGAATTGATCCTGTAACAAACAGTGCCATTGGGCGCTGCCAACGGACTCAGGCTATATGTTCCGCTTTGCAGGATTGGAACCGGCGCGGTGATCCAGTGACCATATTTGAACTTCAGCCAGGCTGCTGTTTGTTGGGGAGGAGCACTGTTGTCGGACATCAAATCCCAAGGTCCGATCGGGGTTATCGAAGTATTGGTGTAACGATACAGGTCGGGAGCGCCGATTGAATGGAACATTTCATGTGCCAAAACCGAAGCCCCTCCATAATCTGCAACCAGAAAGGTCTCCAATTGCAAGTTATAGTTACAGGGCAAGGCTCCATTAATCGAAACCGGTGGTTCATACATGCTGCTCATGTGTGGCCAGAGAAGAGTAGCCCAGGCACTTGGCGCACCCTTAACCACGAAGCAGATATTATCCACAAGACCATCCTCATCCGCATCCACGTTCAGGGAGGTGGGGATATCCTGCAATACAGAACTGATCGCATTGATAAGTAGCGTCTTTTCCCTGGGAACCGAAGCTTGATCGTCGGGATATCCCAAGGGATTGTTTGCACTATAAGGCAGATAATAACCCCGGGGCTGGGGATCAGTGTAGGATAATATCTGATCACCTTGCGGAGGGGGATAGAAACTGGTATCAATTGTGAGTTGATTATAGGAAGTTTCCTGATAATACTGCTTCAAGGAGTTGTCGGGAGTGCCAAAGGCATTGAACATGCCGTTTATCGTGCTGAAGGGAACTTCCAGTTCGGTTTCTCCGGCAAACTTGATAAAAATCACCAGATTGTTCAGAGTCCCGCTTGAAGGAGTTAGATTGCTCATTCCATCTGATTGGGATTTGATGTCCCTACGTTTCTGGGAAACCCTTGCCTCACTGAGATTCACTCCTCTGTCCAGGCCACGGGGTGAATCAATCCCTACCCTCAGATCGCCGGGAATGATGTTTTCCCCTTGTTGCAGGGCATACACATACCAACCGGTCTCATTTTGCAGGATGGTGTAGTTTTCCTGGTCATGCACCCAGTTGTAATATTCGTCGCCTGTCGCCAGAACCTCAAGCCTGGTTCCGTCAGGCTGAACAAGCTGAAGGGGGATGTTTTTCAGATATGCTGACCAACCCCAGGCACATAACAGAAGGAAACACAAGCTTAGGATCTCCCTTTTCATCTAAGATACCCTCAGTTTTAGTTCTTCATGTAGATGGCTTTCAGGGTTGCTTTCCGGGAACCATTGTTTATTCTGAACAAATAGATCCCTGCAGATACTCTTATTCCTTTATCATCAGTGGCATCCCAGTTCAAATGAAGTTGTCCCTGTTTTGCTTTACCCATATATAGCTCTTTTACCTTTTGCCCTTTCAGGTTGAAAACTTCCACTCTGGTATCAGAATTTTCCTTGATCTGCAATTCCAAAGACAGGTTATCCCGGAAGGGATTGGGATACGTTGAACTTATCAACGTTTCAGGCTCCGGCAAGCTGGGATCAGATATCTGAACGGGTTCCTGATATTGAAGGATGATCAGCCGGTTTGTATCGGAAGCCAGCATTTTATTTCTTCCGCAGCAGAATAGATTGGTAGCCCTGAAAGTGGTCAGGTTAGTAAAATCAGCGTGAGCCAGGTAATATCTTAGATCCATATTGGGGCCTATCAGATAGCGATCCTGGCCATCGAAAGAAATCTCGGTGCCATCAGAAATTGCCAGCTCGAAACCTGCTTCTTCTGTTGGCTCATCAGGATCTGTCAAATCAAAGATAGGGCTGTCCTTAACCCCTAAAGTGAGCCGATCTGCAGTCACATAGGGAATACCGGTATTGGGGATGGGATATTGGGATAACAGCTGCAGACTGCCGTTATTTATTCTGTAAAAGTCAATTTCGTAACCACCCAAGGATTCTCTGTAACCCCTGTCCACAATATGGTCAGCATCATAAAAGTTGGTACTGGCATAGTCAACCGGGGTGGATACAGTGCAAATCAGGTTAAGGGTGTTGCCTGAGATTTCATAGACGCTGATTGCCTTAAGCGTGCCGTTGTAGGAGGCTAAAACCCTGTTTCCCCAAACATCCCGGCTCATGGGACTATCCGGATAGCTGAAACTGGAAAGCACATAAGAGCCATCCCCGGCAAAAGTAAGTAGATCACAATCCGCCCCGGAATAGAACATTATCTGGGTTTCTCCGTTACTTCTTCTGGGAATGTAGTATTGGCGGGAACTGCTATAATCCAGCCAGGAGCGGGTTTGAAGATCGTAGATTTGGAGCAGGCCGCTCTGTTGCGCTGAACTCATTATGGCATATCGGCCCGCAACCAGAGTTCGCATTATGAAACTCTCACCCTGGTATAAAACCTGGGTTTGATTCAAGCTGCTGTCAAACTGTCTTACCGATCTGATGTCAAAACCCAAATAACCTTCAGGGATAACAAACAGACCTGATAAATTCAGGTTTCTCTGAAACTGCAGGGTCCAGGTGTTTTCGCCAGGCAGATAGGCCAGAAGCTTATTTTCTGAGCCCACCATTCCGCTCAAAATCACTCTATCATTTTCCTGCCAGATGGCGCTACAATACCAGAAGGGAAGAGATAGCATCCAGGCAACGCCAAGTTGGTTGGGAGTTTGTTGGCTACATTTTACCAGTGATGTTCCAAAGGGACCCATGGTAAGCAAATATATGGTCCCTTCCCGTAAGAAGCTGTTCATGATCATTTCGTCACTGGGAAGATTCAGCAGGACGTCAACCGTGGATAGCTGAGCCAGGTTTGGAGTGGAATAGATATCTCCGCTTGAGGTAATCAGATAATATGCTGAACCTGCCTGCAGGACGTTAGTAAGGATGTTACCGTTGCCAGGAAGATCAAAACCGGCCAATAAGGAAGGGCTGGACACATCGCTGATATCATAAACATCATAACTGCCAAAGAAACTGGTGCTGTCTGGAAGAGAGTAAACATATCCAGTAACCATGGTAGCTCCGAAAATCTTCAAACAGGTATTTTGCCTTTCTCTGCCAGGGGGACTATTCAAGTTCAATTCTGTGACAAAGGCAACCTCTGTATCGGAAATATCATATACCAATACGCCTTGAAGGGCTGTTAACAGGTAAAGCCTGTTTCCTATGAATTGCTGGCTTATAAAATACCCGCAGGAAACGGAGCTGAGTTCCTGATCGAGCAGGCTTACTACTCCATTTTGCACTTGATACAAGGAAACCCGATAAGTGTCCACACTTACATAATGAGTGCCATTCAACTGAATTGTATTGCCGAAGGACATGCCTCCCACAGCCATTGTATCGGCAATGCTGAATTGTAACTCTGCCTGTAAGCCAATAAAAATGCTAAAAAAACCCAGAACAAAAACCAGAGAAAGCTTCATTTTCTTCATAGATACATTATTGAATTTGCATAGAACCTGTCAAGTTTATTTTATTGCATTTTATCTTATTGAATTTGATTCACGAACACCAGAGCACTGTATTTAAAGCTTTGCTTCGCTTATGGGAAAAATTTATGGTATTTCCGACATTTCCGCTTATCCCCTGAGCTTTGGTCATGAATCTTTTAGCAGTCTTCCACCTTTCTCCCCACTCCTTTGCTTCGCCTTAGCTGCCCGAAGTCCACCCCTATCCCATTGGCGGGGCATACGGGTGGTATTCGAGTGGCATACGGGAAGCGAGAAAGCAAGGTTGCTGAAATATTCAAAAATAGTTTGACAGATAAAGCGTAAAATCTGTTTTATCGCAATAAGTGAAAATACTATAAAAGAGAGGTGTTTGGCCATGCCAAGAATGACGGTTGACCCAAACTACTGTAAAGGTTGCGGCCTCTGCATTGCTGCCTGTCCGAAGAAAATCATCCGATTTTCCGAGAACATCAATGCCAAAGGTTACAACTATGCGGAATGTTTCGAGCAGGATAAATGTATTGCCTGCAAAATGTGTTATGTGACTTGCCCGGATGTGGCGATCACAGTGGAGAAGTGAGGTAGAAATGAGTAAGATTCTTATGAAAGGCAATGAAGCTGTAGCCGAAGCCGCCATCCGCAGTGGATGCAGGCTATACTTTGCCTACCCCATCACTCCCCAAAGCGAATTGATCGAATATATGGCAAAGATGATGCCCAAGGTAGGCGGAACCTTCCTGCAGGCAGAAAGTGAAGTGGCAGCCATCAATATGGTATATGGCGCAGCCGGAAGCGGAAAACGCGTTATGACTTCCTCCTCTTCACCGGGTATTTCGCTGAAAATGGAAGGAATCTCCTATATCGCCGGTGCCGAGCTTCCCTGCGTGGTGGTAAATGTGCAGCGCGGCGGTCCCGGACTTGGCGATATCCAGCCTGGCCAAAGCGACTATTTCCAAGCCACCAAAGGTGGCGGTCATGGTGATTACCGCCTGATCGTTCTGGCTCCTTCCTCAGTGCAGGAATTCGCCGACATGGCTTCAGAAGCCTTTGACCTTGCCGACAAATACCGCAATCCAGTGATGATCCTGGCCGACGGGATGCTGGGACAGATGATGGAACCAGTGGAATTCAAACCCTCCAAGACCGACGCAGAAATTGCAGAAATGGGTCATCAGCATGAATCCTGGTGCATTTGCCCCAATGAAGACGGCGATAATAAACACCATCATGAGATAAATTCCCTGGAACTCGATCCCTCTGTGCTGGAGAAGCACGTCAATGACCTGTATGCCAAATATGCAATTATCGAACAAAAAGAGCTACGTTACGAAAGCTATAATATTTCCGACGACAACGAAATCCTCTGCGTGGCCTGGGGAACTGCCAGCCGCATAGTAAAAAGCGCCATCAACGAACTGAAAGCGGAAGGAAAAAGCATCGGTCTGATCCGTCCCATCACCTGCTGGCCTTATCCCTATGAAGCAGTTAAAAAGGCTATCGGCAAAAAAGTGAAGAAAGTCCATGTCTTTGAACTGAATACCGGTCAGATGGTCGAGGATGTGAAAATTGCCGTGGAAGGCAAGGTGCCTGTTGATTTTTGGGGAAAAGTCGGTGGCATAGTTTTCACACCGGCTGAGATCAAAGAAAAGCTGGAAGCTTGTTTCAAGTAGAAGGAGGAAAAAAATGGAAGTAATAGCAACCCGCCCCGAATCGCTGACCAAAACCCCCTTCACCTATTGCCCAGGATGCCTGCACGGTGTGGCACACCGCCTGATCGCTGAAGCTATCCAGGAATTTGGACTTACCAATAAAATGGCAGGAGTAGCCCCAGTTGGTTGCTCGGTTTTTGCCTATAAATTCTTCAATTTCGACATGGCCCAGGCTGCCCATGGACGTGCACCAGCAGTCGCCACCGGCATGAAACGCGCCCGTCCCGATATGCATGTGTTTACCTATCAGGGAGATGGAGACCTCGCTGCGATCGGAACCGCAGAAATAGTGCATGCAGCCAACCGTGGCGAAAAGATAAGTGTCTTTTTCGTTAATAACGCCATCTACGGAATGACTGGCGGCCAGATGGCTCCCACCACTCTGCCGGAAATGAAAACCACTACCAGCCCCTATGGACGTAAAACAGATGACATCGGTTTTCCCATCCGGATGAGTGAACTTTTGGCTACCCTGGTAGCTCCCTATTATATCGAAAGAGTGTCGCTCTTAAGCCCGGCTGATATTCTGAAAGCCAAGAAAGCTGTTGGTAAAGCTATCCAATATAATAGCGAAAACCGCGGGTTTACCTTCGTGGAACTCATCAGCACCTGCCCCACCAACTGGGGTATCGATCCCCTCAAATCCCGCGAATGGGCAAAAGAAAACATGCTGCCCTTCTTTAAAACCGGAGTTTTCCGCGACAAAGGCGAAGGAGTTGAGTAATGAAAACTGAAATGATCTGTGCCGGATTCGGAGGTCAGGGAGTCCTGACCATTGGAAAATTTATCGCCATCGCCGGAATGGAAGAAGGTAAGAATGTGTCCTGGCTGCCGTCCTATGGACCGGAAATGCGAGGTGGAACCGCCAACGTTTCCACCGTTATCTCCGATGAACCAATTGCCTCGCCGATCGTTAGTTATCCTGACGTGCTGGTTGCCCTTAATCAACCCTCTATAGACAAATTCGCTCCTGCGGTACGCGCCGGAGGGGTGATCGTGATGAATACCAACATGTGCCCCCGGGGTTGTCAACGCACCGACGTTGTGTTGGTGGCTGCCCCCATGAGCGATATAGCTACTGAGATCGGAAGTATGATGGTGCTCAATATGCTGGCCATCGGAATCGTGATCGGTAAAACGGGAATCATCAAATATGAAACTCTGGAAGGGGATCTGACCGCCTTTCTAAAAGCCAAGAATCCCGATCTTCTGGAAAAGAACCTTACCGCCATTAAACGCGGGATCGAAATAGGTAAACAATAAACTACAGATAATCGCCAAACGGTCTGTAGAGCCTTTTCGGACAGCTCTGCAGACCGTTTGAGATATCAGGGAGGAAAAAATGGAAGACCGTTCTTTGGTAACCGTTGGCAGCTATAGCAATCCATTTGAAGCCGAACTTGCCAAAAGCCTGCTGGAGGATTATGGCTTTGAGGTGGAATTGCAGAACGAACGCATCATGAGCATCTATCCATCCATCGCAGGTGACATGTATATGATCCAGCTCCAGGTTTCTGAGGACAGGGAACAGGAAGCCCGTAAGATCCTTACCGATCTGGAAGATACGGATTACGTTTCCCGGATTCTGTCCAGTGAAAATGCCCTGCTGGAAGGCCATTTCAGCCTAACTTCCGGAAAACACAGCAACCGCTATATCGAAAAGATCAAGGTTCTGCAGAATCCGCATGCCACTCATGACCTATGCAAACGTCTGGCTGCCCGTTTGGAAGATTATAATTTCGACTGCATTGTCGGCCCGGCTTATGGGGCAATAGTGCTGGCCTTCGAAACTGCCTATCTGATGAATAAGGCCTTTATTTTCACGCAACGAAAAGAGGAAAAGATGGTGATTCGAGGAGGTTTTGACCTCTCCGAAGTAAAAAAAGTGGCCATCATCGAAGATATTCTCACTACTGGTGGCAGCATCAACGAAGTAGTGCAATGCCTTTCCGAAGCCGGCATCGAAACAGCAGTGATCGGAGTTCTGGTTGATAGAAGCGGTGGCAAAATCCAGCTACCGGCACCTCTGGAAAGCCTTTTAAGCCTGGAAATACCTGCCTGGGATGCAGAGGAATGTCCGCTATGCCAAGATGGAATCCCGCTCAGCAAGCCTGGTAGCAGCGATAAAAAACCATGAAAAAACAATCTGGAGTTCCAACCGGCACTTTTTGCCTCATACCTGCTCCTTTTTACCTCATTCCTGCTTTTCGTGTCCTCATTCCTGCTTTTCGTGTCCTCATTCCTGCTTTTCGTGTCCTCATTCCTGCGAAAGCAGGAATCTCCTGCATTATCATGGAGATCTCATACCTAGTCCGGGATAAGGAAAAAATGGCTAAAATGAAGTTCTGGATCAATATTGCATAACACCCAATCTATCATGCGCAAAATACACATCATTACTTATTTTCGCTCCGAAGCCGAACAGCTAATCCAGGCTTTTACCTTGCTGGAAAGCAGTTCACCGACCCCAATGGAACTGTTTTGTCCTGCAGAGCTTATCCCAGGATTACCTGCAAAGGGAAACGGTATCTGTATCAAGCCCCTGGAAAGTTATTGTAGTTCTGAGTCCGGTCAGCTCTTCTTTTCCGGACTGGCTTCTTACCAAAGCTTCTGTTCTGCTAACAAAGCCAGACCCCTAACTCTCTATCTGCACCGTGAACTTGCCATTATGGAGCTATCCGGAAATTTCCGGATTCCGAAGAGCTTTCGCCAAAACGGACTGAATCCCTGTCTGTTGAAAGATGATCCGGCCGGGTTGCACCTCTGGGGTAATCCCCAGACCACTCTCTTCCATTCATTACACGATTATTTCAGAAACAAACAACCCAACGATGTTCTCTTCACCGTAAACAGTGCTCTGGTTGAAGCCTTGATCATGCAGGACAGTGATAGCTGGCAGCTTTTTCATCCTGATTTACAAGCTATTAATCTGGGTTTGGATGTCTTTGGCAAGCCGGCAATTATCTCTATAATACCAAGAGCCTTGGCTCAGTTGAAAAGCTCCGGACTGAACCCAATGGACTGTTTTAACTTGCTGGCTTTGCGAAGCTACCTGCAAAACGAGGATGGAGCATATTCTTTTTTTGCAGAACATTATGATGATTACATGTCCCATGTTGACTATGATTTGTGGGTTAGTAAGATCCTTGGCTGGTCGAACCAGTATGGGGCCAAACCTCTCAAAAAAGTTCTGGAACTGGCCTGTGGAACAGCCAATATATCAACCAGACTGATCTACAGAGGTTTTCAGGTTGATGCATGCGATCTATCCGTTGAAATGTTGACGCTGGCCTCTTCCAAGGCCTTGAAACCCAATCTCTACCAGGCTTCACTTACCGATCCCATCCCTGGAAGAGGCTATCAGATGGCGGTCTGCATGTTCGATAGCGTTAATTACCTGCTAAAAAACAATCAGATTGGGAAAATGCTGAAAGAAGTGGCTTTGGCCTTGGAGGATAACGGCCTGTTTATCTTCGATATCTCCACTCAGGGAAACAGCCTGGAAAACTTTGCCGATCTCTGCAACATGCAAAAAACCCATGATGGATTTCTGGTTCATCAAGCCTGGTATGAGGTATTACAGCAGAAGCAACGTTCCAGCTTGCATTATTTTCGCAGGCAGGGATTGGGTTATTCCCTGCTGCATGAACAGCACACTCAGCGAGTATATCTATGCCACGAGTTGGTAGAGTTGATATCAAAATCTCCCTTAAAATTGATTGCCATTCACAATGCTCAGCAAAAAACCAATCTGTATCCCAGGCTTTTACAAGGCATTGATGAGAAATATCATAGACTGTTTTTTGTCCTTAGAAAAGAGGTTACATGACTGTTTTGTATGAGAATGATTTGAAAGTATTTCGTGAAGTTGGCGCCTTTGCCGGATTGGATGAAGCAGGAAGGGGAGCGTTGGCAGGGCCTGTGGTAGTCGCTGCGGTTGTATTGGACTACAACAAACCGATCGAAGGTTTGAACGATTCGAAACTACTCAGCCCAGCCAGACGGGAAGAGCTATATGGGTTGATTATTGAAACAGCCCTGGCCTATTCAATAGCGAAAATAAGCCATGGCTACATAGACCGGTTCAACATCCTGCAGGCTACTCTATTGGGTTTCACAACAGCCTTCCATAAACTCGATCCGCAAGTAACCAGTTGCTTGATAGATGGTAATCATTTGCCACCTGATTTGAAGGACAAGGCAACTGCTGTGATCAAGGGCGACCAACTCCATGCTTCGATTGCCGCAGCCTCAATTCTGGCAAAGGTTACCCGGGACTGGATAATGCGGGATTACGATGCTGAGTATCCTGAATATGGTTTTGCCGATCACAAGGGTTATGGCACTGCACATCATGTTCAGATGATCCACAGCTTTGGCCTCTGCCCCATCCATCGCAAAAGCTTCCATGTCCCGGATTTATGATTATCGGGATATGCTGTCAGATTATGTAGCTTGGATAGCTGGAATGTGCGCTTGGCGCTTATTGCAGTCAGAATGTAATAGATCCCACTCCTCAGGTTATTAAGCTCTCTGATACGCGGGTGATTATTTTTTGTAATTATAGTGCTGGTTCTTTTTCCCAAGTGAGGGGGCATTCTGCTCAAAAAGCTTGACGAATAGCAGGATTACAGCCATTGGTTTCAGGGATTTTTAGAGGAGCCATAAATGAAAGTATCTGTCCTGCAGTTTAAACCGAAGCTATTGGATAAAGCTCATAATCTTGGCAGGCTTTCCGAAATGCTTGCCGGGATCAAAACTGATCTCGTAGTGTTGCCAGAACTGGCAACCAGCGGTTATGTATTCAATAACCCACAGGAAGTGCTTTCCATTGCCGAAGAAGCAGGAAATGGAGAGTCTTTTGAACTGTTTGCCGCTTTGGCAAGAAAAAATGACTGCTCGATTGTGTTTGGCTTTTCTGAATTGGATTCCTCATTCCTGTCCCCCAGTTCCTCATTTCAACCCCCTTCTTCCTCATTCCTGCGAAAGCAGGAATCTCCCAAACCCAACGAGATTCCGGATCAAGTCCGGAACGAGGAATACAACTCCTCCTCATTCCAGTCCCCCAGTTCCTCATTCCAGTCCCCCACTTCCTCATTCCTGCGAAAGCAGGAATCTCCCAAACCCAACGAGATTCCGGAACAAGCCCGGAATGAGGAAATAAATACCCCCAAGTTATTCAATTCCTGCGCTTTGATCAATCCCGATGGAACCTGGAAAGTATATCGCAAAACGCATCTGTTCTATCGGGAAAAGCTGTTTTTCAGCCCTGGAGACAGCGGTTTTTTTGTCTGCGAAGCCAAAGGCGGAGTAAAGGTCGGCATGATGATCTGCTTCGACTGGCAGTTTCCAGAAGCAGCGCGAACCCTTGCCCTGAAAGGCGCTCAGCTAATTTGCCATCCCTCCAACCTGGTGCTGCCCTGGTGCCAGCAAGCCATGAAAACCCGCAGCCTGGAAAACCGGGTGTTCAGCCTTACCTCAAACCGCATCGGCAAGGAAGGTAAAGGCGAAAATGAACTCAACTTCACAGGCGCCAGCCAGATATTGAACCCCAAGGGAGAACTTCTGGCATCGCTTTCCACCACCGAAGAAGGCATCACCACAGTGGAAATCGACCCCACTGAAGCGGATAACAAGCAAGTTACCAAACTCAATAACGCTTTTGCAGACCGCCGTCCGGAGTTCTACAACCTATGACCAGAGCTGAACTGCAAGCTGAAATTACCAGGCTTCGACAAGAGATAGAAAGGCACAACCTGCTTTACTACAGTTTTGCCAATCCGGAGATCAGCGACTACGACTATGACCAACTGGCTAGAAAGCTGAAAGAATTGGAAGCTCTCGCAACAGAATCTGACAAAACCTTATCACCTTTGGAAAAAGTAGGTTCAGACCTTACGCCAGGAGCCAAGGTGATCCCCCATAAGGTTCGCATGGCCAGCCTCGATAATGCCTATTCCCTGGAAGAAGTGAAAGCCTTTGTTCAGAAAACAGAACTGGAACTGGGCGCAAAGCAAAGCTGGTGCTGCGAACTGAAAATTGACGGCTTTGGGATAAACCTCTACTATGATAAGGGCATCCTGCAATATGCCACCACCCGGGGAGACGGAATCGAAGGTGAGGATGTAACAGCTAACTTCCTGTTGTTACCGGATATCCCTCATGAAATTGCCTATCATCAACCCATCGAAATCAGAGGCGAGATATATATCCCCATCCAGGACTTCCTGGCTCTGAACGAAACCAGAAGAGAGCAAGAACAGAAAACCTTTGCCAACCCACGCAATGCGGCAGCCGGCTCGATAAAACTTAAGAATAGTGAGGAAGTGAAAACCCGGCATCTGCATGCGCTGTTCTATGCCCTGGGACACTACGAGAACCCTTTGCAATATAAAGGCATAGCCATAGAGAGTCAAAGCGAATTGCTTGCTTTCCTCAGACAGCTTGGTTTTCCCGGAAGCGAATACCTTGTGGCAGATAGCTTTGATGAGATTGAGGCTTTCTGCAATGCCATGGAGGAGAAGCGTTATAGCCTGCCCTTCGATATTGACGGCATTGTGATCAAACTGAACGATCTGGAACTGCAGAAAAAGCTCGGTTTTACGGGTAAAAGCCCCAAGTGGGCAGTGGCCTATAAATTCAAACCCGAAGAGAAGGAGACCATCCTGGAAGAGGTCAGTTTTCAGGTTGGCAGAACCGGAGCGATAACCCCTGTGGCACACCTCAAACCAGTTTTAATTTCGGGTTCCACAGTCTCCAGAGCAACCTTGCATAATGCCGATGAAATCATCCGGCTCGACCTCCACCTTGGCGACACGGTCAGGGTGGTGAAAAGCGGTGAGATAATCCCCAAAATCCTGAGTGTAAACGAGGAAAAACGCTCTTCTGAAGCGAAAATAGTTCAGTTTCCTACTCAGTGTCCGGTTTGTGGCAGCCATCTGGAACGTGACGAAGACGGCAGCATAAACTACTGTGCCAATGCAGGATGTCCGGCACAGGTGCAGCGCAGCATAGAGCACTTTTCCTCACGCGATGCCATGGACATCAGTGGTCTGGGTGAAAGCCTGATCGCCAGATTCATCGAAGAAGGCATGCTAAAAGGCATTCCCGATATCTACCATCTGGATTTCGACAGAATCGCCACTATGGACAGGCTGGGCAAGAAGTCTGCTGAAAACCTGAAACAAGCGATCGAAAGCAGCAAAACCAAAAACTTTGATAAAGTGCTGTTTGCCTTGGGTATACGGCATGTCGGGAGCATAACAGCCCGCAGTCTGGCCAGGCACTTTGGCACTATGGATACCCTTAACGGCGCATCCCTGGAAGAACTGCAAGCCATTCCCGATATCGGAGCAGTTGTTGCACAGTCTATAATCAGCTTTTTTGCCAATCCTGCCAATCAGGAACTTGTTACCAGGCTCCAAGAGGCAGGGATCAGCTTTGTTTACAAAAGCGAACAAAGCTCTGCATCCCTGGAGGGAAAAACCTTTCTGATCACCGGCACCCTGCCAAACTACGGACGTAAAGAGATGGAAAACTTGATAATGCAACATGGCGGCAAGATTCTGGGCAGCGTTGGCAAACAGCTGAACTACCTTATTGTAGGTGAAAACCCCGGTTCCAAACTGGATAAAGCCCAAAAATCGGGAACTGTAGCCATAATTGACGAAGCAGAACTGCTTGGCATGCTGGGTGAATAAGTGAAAATCCTCAAACGCTATATTCTGAAAGAGCATCTTTCGCCTTTTCTGATCTCCCTGATGGTGGTTACCTTCGTGCTTTTGATCGATCGGATCATCGACCTGCTGAACCTGATCATCGAAAAAAAGCTACCCTGGCAAACCATTGCTGAGCTATTTGGCCTTTCCCTGCCCTACATGCTGGCTTTGTCCATTCCCATGGCCGTGTTGGTGGCAACGATCCTGGCCTTTGGCAGAATGAGCGTGGATCGGGAAATCATCGCCATAAAATCAAGCGGGGTAAATATCTACAGCATGGTGGGGCCTTTGGTTTTTACCGCCATCCTGATGAGCGGCATGATGGTCTATTTCAATCACTGGTTTTTGCCCAATACCAATCACAAACTGAAAAACCTGATGCTCAAGATCGCCTATTATAAACCCATGACCATCATCAAACCAAATGAATTCACCACTTTCATGGACTACACCGTTTTTGCCAAACAGACCAGCGACAGCCTTCTAACCGACGTCCTGATCTATGACCGCAGCCAATCGCGTTTCCCGCGAACCGTTTTTGCCAAAACCGGCAATGTGCTGCAAAAGGACAACGGTAACGCCCTGCAGATCATTTTGAATAATGGCGAAATGCAGGAACGCAACGAAAAAGAGCAAGGTAAATATCAGGTAACCACCTTTAACCGCTATGTGATAAATGTGCGCAATCTCGGAAACCGCATGGACTATTTTGAGTCTGGTTACCGCAGCGACCGGGAAATGACCCTGCCCCAGATCATGGAATCCTTGAAGGGCAACAAAAAAGAGCTGAACTCCAAAGCAAAGGAAGCTGAGAATCTGAGCAAACGGCTGGAAATAATCAAGCTTGGCCCTGCCAGCTATTCCCGCGATGTGGAAATCCGCCGTTTACAAAGCATGCTGCAAATGTCCGAAGACCGCCAGACTGAGCTGAAGGAACTGATTCATTCGCTTAAAGTGGAGTTTCACAAGAAGTTCTCCATATCTTTTGCCATCGTTATCTTTATCCTGATCGGCATCCCCTTGGGACTTATGACCAGAACCAGTGGCATCGGCATGGCTTTTTCGGTTTCCTCTGTGATCTTTCTGATCTATTATATTGCCCTCAACGGGGGTGAACAGATGGCCGATAAAGGAGTTATTCCGCCTTTTGTTTCTATGTGGCTGTCCAATATCGTCTTTCTGATTCTGGCCATCCTGCTGATCATCGCCTCGATCAAGGAAAAGCGCATCCTGGATATGCCAACCCTGATGTGGCGAATCAAGAACCTTAGAAACCGCAAAAATCCCCCTCCAGACGAGATCGTGCACTGAGATGAGAATCCTTGACCGCTATGTAACCCGCGAATTCCTGCGCACCTATCTGATCATCTTCTTCAGCTTTGCCGTGGTGTTTATCGTGATCGACGTGGTTGATAACCTGCCACGCCTGATCCGAAACGGTGCCACTACCCAGCAAGCCACGCTGTATTACCTGCTTCGTTTGCCCTATCTGATCGTGCTGACCTCGCCGGTAACAGTGTTACTAACCGGGCTTTTCATGATGAACGCTCTTTCCAAGCACAACGAAAGCATCGCCATCCGGGCTGCGGGAATCAGCATCAAACGCGCCATGTTGCCGCTGTTTGGGATCGGACTCATTATCAGCATCGGGATTGCCGTGATGGGAGAATACCTTCTGCCCTGGGCGGAAACGCAAAAAAACTACATTTACAACGTGCAGATAAAGGGCGAACAGCCCGACGACCAGATGCTGAAAGCCCGCATCAACTACCAGGGTAAAGCCAACGATTTCTATTACTTCGGTTTTTTTGACGGCTATAAGAACAACCTCAAGATCATCGACCTTACCAGAATAGACTTCAAAACAAAAAGCATCACCGAAAAGATCACTGCATCTTCGGCAGATTGGAACGGCAGCAGATGGATTATCAGGGATTGTGAGATTCGCCGTTTTGCCGGAGGAAAACAGGTTTTTCATGCCTACTACCCAGAAACGAGCCTGGCCATTCTGGACGTGGAGCCCCAGGACTTTATCCGCATCACTCAAAAAACCCTGTCCTTAAACTTCTGGCAGCTAAAGGAATATATCGGGCGCATCAAAAAACTGGGCGACGACGCTTCCAAGGAAATAGTAGACTTGCACATGAAACTGGCTTTTCCGCTCACCAACCTGATCGTGATCTTTTTCTTCATGCCCATCGCCACTTCCAACATCCGGTCCAAGGGACGTGGCTGGGTGATCATGCTGGGACTATTGGTCTGTTTTGCCTATCTGATCGTGGTGCGGGTAAGCCAAAGCCTTGGCTACAATAGCGTTATCCCACCAGTTTGGGCTGCCTGGCTGCCCAATGGCATCTTTACCCTCCTGGGGTTGGGCTTCCTTTATAAAGCTGAGATTTAGCTGTCAGCCACTTAATTATTGCACTTCACCCTACTTCAGGTCTGCCAAACTCATTTTTCCTCGTTCCTGCGAAAGCAGGAACCTCATAAACCTACCTGAGATTCCTGCTTTCGCAGGAATGAGGGCAATGGTAGAAGCTTCATCCTGAAGCTTGAAAAAACAACGTCAGGATGACGTATCTACGTGGAAGCTTCATCCTGAAGCTTGTAAAAAACAACGTCAGGATGACGTTGCCACTTTTTACGTCCCCACCTTAACACCCCTTGCCCAAAGGTAATACTCCCCTTTCTGGGGTGCTATGAACTGCCTGCTTTTCAAAGGATCATAGTGCTTGCCGACCGGTCCGGGAGCCGAAACCCACCAGTGTTTTATCTCAAAATCCTTAAATAGAGTTGACTTTAGCTGCTTTTCGGTGATGGTTTGCGGTTCGGCACGTTCGGGCTTGTGGTTCAGGTTAAAGCTGCCGATCAGTTCTCCTCCGGGTTTCAGGATTCGTCTTAGTTCCTTGCACATCACTTCCAGATTTTTCACGTGATCCAGTGAATTAACCGAATAAACCACATCGCAAAAGGCATCGGGGATGGGAATGGACGCTTCGGTGGAGCAAACGTAGATCATCTCATGCTTCAGGTATTCCCTTGGGAATTCCTGAATGTAACGCTGAGCTAAAACATCTATTCCTATGCGGATATAGGCACTTTTCGCCCAGATCAGGCTTCCCCGTGGACCGCATCCAAAATCCGCCACCACCTTGCCCTGTAAAAACCCATCATCTTTCTCATCGGAAATCGAAAGCATCAAGTCTGCATAGAAGTGGTTATCCAGTTTATTGCCTTCCAGGCGGTAACGCTCTTTCCAGTAACGCAGTTCATAAGCCAGTTTACCGTGGGTAAGCTTGTTGTATGCCAGTTTCATCTTCACCAGCACTCTTTTCATCCGATCCTCACTTAATCTACGAGATCTGTTTACGAGATCTGTATGTTCGTATTCAATGCTTGTGTCCGGAATATCGCAAAAAAGTCAAGCGAAACTTTGGTCATAACTTCAATTAACTTGCAGGGAGATCAAATAAAGTTGACTCTGAAAACCACATTCATCACCTCATTTCTCTGCCTGTATACTGATATGGGTTATTCAGCAAATCTACGATCAACTTCATTTTCTGC
>CAZNGW010000024.1:0-34192 GCA_964572925.1 uncultured Candidatus Cloacimonas sp.
AGCACTACGATAAGCTATAGCTTGGCCAAGGCAGAAACGGTTGATTTTGTGATCTACAATAATCGTGGCCAGATAGTGCGCAGCTTCAACGAAGGCAGCAAAGGGATCGGGAACCACAGCTTCAATTGGTTCGGCGACGACCAAAACGGCAGAGCTTGCAGCACAGGTGTTTATTACATTAAAATGAATGCCGGCAAGGACAGCTTTATCCGCAAAGCTGTGCTGATGAAGTAAGGGTTAACCTCATTCCTGCGGAAGATTTCCCTTGCGAAAGGAGGGGCAGGAATCTCCTGTTACCTTTGGGGAGATCCCGGATCAAGTCCGGGATGAGGAACAGAGGAAGCTAAAGATAATGAATAAGCCCCGGGTGATGAGCCCGGGGTTTGTTTTTGGAATTCCCGTCTCTGACGGGAAAGGAAGTAAGGGTCTCTGACCCTTTTTTTCCCTGCCAGAGGCAGGATTAGCCTTGCCTTCGAGACAAAGGCATTCCAGTGAGCCATAGATAATGATCTAACCCCGGGTGATGAGCCCGGGGTTTGTTTTTTGGGGGAATGGGGACGCGGATTTCATTTCAACACCGGGAAAAGCAGAGGGTTTGAACCCACAGAGGAAAGCAGAGAAAAGCAGAGGGATTTTAAACCACAGAGGAAAGCAGAGAAAAGCAGAGGGATTTTAAACCACAGAGGAAAGCAGAGAAAGCAGAGGGTTTTTAAACCACAGAGAAAAGCAGAGAATAGCAGAGGATTATTTTTAAAACACAGAGGAACAGGGGAAAGAAAGGTTTCAGGTGTCAGGTGTCAGGGAAGTTAATGGTTAATAGTTAATGGTTAGTGGAGATGGGTTTATTGATATTGGTTGATCCGTGTTAATCCGTTTAATCCGTTAAATCCGTGTAACTATTCATAGGTTACTTCGGTGTTCTCGGTGGTTAACAAAATCATCCGTGGTAATCCGCATGATCCGTGTAAATCCGTGTTCCAAATCCCATCCGTGTTGATCCGTTTGATCCGTTCAATCCTTGTGACCATTCCCTCTCAATGTTGTGCAAATAACTCCGACCAGGTTCGCAATCAGGGTGCAGTAAGCGTGCATTAAGGGTGGGACGCTTAATTCACCCTTATTGTCCCCATAGTGCTATAAAGAAAGCAGGATAGCAAGCAGATTTCACTTGACAGATAGTCGAGTCGAATCAGAATGTCTTTTAAGCGTAGAAACCGGTGAAGAGCCGGTCTGATTGAATTGGTAACCGCCTGTGCGGAAACAGATAGCTACATTGGATAGCTATTTTTTTTGAGTCGGATTGCTTGCCTTTTCCGGGAAAAGGGAAGTTCTGCCAAGTTTAAGAACTGAAGATTACGAGGTCTAAAGAATGGAATATTACCGGGTTCAGATCGAAGATATAGCAAAAAAGCTATGTAGCCAGATGCATCTTGCCCTGTATGATATTGACGAGAAAATGTCCGGAAAGGGTCGGATTATAACCGTTTATCTTACTAAGATAGGTGGGGTAACCCTGGACGAATGTGCCAAATTTAGCCGGGCTTTAGGCGACGAGTTGGAAACTTTTGATCTCATTCCCGGACGTTATTTTCTGGAGGTTTCCTCCCCGGGTCTGGAGCGTCCCCTGAAGTTGAAAAGCCATTATGTAAGTGCCATTAACGAGAAGGTGGCAGTGCAGTTTTCCGACGAAGAAGAGAAAAGATCGGTAATGGGAACCCTGACCGAAGTTAATCAGGATACTATCGTTCTAGATGATCGCGGAACGAAATTGGAGATAGCATTTAAGGCGATCTCACGTGCCAAAACAGTATATTTAACCGTTCCCAAGGGGAGGGAATAGATGAGTGCGAACATGTTGGAAGCTTTGAACAAACTGGCTGCAATCAAGCAGCTGGATAAAGAGCAAATCCGGGAGATCATCGTGGAATCCATCACGACGACTCTTCAGAAACGTCTGGAACCTGAAGCTGATCTGCAGGTTTTCACCGATGAAGCCAGTGGCAGCATCAGGGTGAAATTTAAAAGCCTGGTAGTGGAAGTGGAAGAAGGCATCGGACAAATCTCCCTGATTGAAGCACGTAGCAGTTATGACAAGCATGCCGAACTGGGATCTTTTATTGAGAAAACTATGGCTCTGCATGAATTTGAGCCGAAACTGGTAAAAACCGCCCAAAAGATCATCCAGGATAAAATTCGTAAGCTGGAAGACGATAAAATCCAGAATGACTTCAACAAACAGAAACATACCATCGTAACCGGGAAGATAAAAACCATAGATGATAATGGTGGTTACCGGGTTGATATTGGCTACACCGATGCGCTGTTACCAGTTGACGAACAGATCGAGAATGAATTCTACCGGGTGGGCGACAACATCAAGGCCTATGTGGTCAATATCCGATCCGGTGGAAGTGGGGTGATAATTGTCCTGAGCCGTACCAATCCGGAATTTGTGAAAAAACTCTTTGAAGCGGAAATTCCGGAAATCTTCAGCGAAGCTATCCGGATCAGGAAGATTGTGCGTGAACCCGGAATCAGAACCAAGGTTGAGCTGGAAACCAACGATCCCAAAGTTGATCCGATTATCGCTTGCGTAGGCCCTAAGGGAACCCGTATAGACTCAATCCGCAAAGAACTGCATGGCGAACAGATAGATATCGTGGTGCATAGCGAAGATATCGAGAAAATGATAGAACATGCCTTGGGCATCGAAGGCGTGAAGCGTGTGATTATTGAGCGCAATAGAGCTGCCAGCGTCATCGTGGATGAAGCTGATAAAGTGATGGCCATTGGGAAGCAAGGCAAGAATGTAAAACTTGCTGCCAAGCTTACCGGACTTAAAATCGACATATTTACCATGGGTGAATTTGAAGAAAAGATGGCCAAAGAACGCCGCACTATAAGTCACGTTACCGATCTGGACGGAGTGACCCCCAAGATTGCAGAAGTCCTTAGGAATGCGGGCTATACCAGTGTTCAAGATGTATTCATGGCTTCGGTCGAGGAGCTGTGCAATTTGGAAGGACTCGGCCAGAAAACCGCTGAACGCCTTAAAGAGGCAGCGAAATATTTCTGATGCCAAACCATAGCAGCAACGCCAATCACATCCCAGTGCGAACTTGTGTGGTGTGCAAAAAAAAGGTTGACCAGAAAAGGCTGCTGAATTTTTTCATCATGGATTGTGGAATAGTGTTTGATGGCAAGCGTATCCTGAAAGGACGCAAGTTTTACCTGTGTGCCGAGAAGGAGTGTTTTGCCAATCTGGGAAAATGGCAAAAGCGCCAGCAGAAAAGAACTGTGAGTAAACGTAAATGAATGACAGGATCCTTACTCTGATGCAATTTGCCCGAAAAGCCGGAAAACTGGTGTCCGGGATGGATGCCTGTGAGAGAGCACTAAACCATCAAATAATAAAGCTGTTGATAGTAGCTGAGGATAGCTCAGAGCGAACCAAAGCAACGCTGAAAAGCAAGCTGGGTAGCCTTGTGCATCCGGTGAAACTGATCCAAACAGGCACCCAACAAGAGCTTAGCAATGCTCTCGGATTACCGCTGACTGGAATATTTGGGATCAGTGACAAGAATTTTGCCGCCAAGATACTTGAGTACTGGCAGGCTGAAGCATAGTGGAGGAAGCTTTGCAGATACGAGTTCATGACCTTGCCAAAGAGCTGAAGATCAGCACGATGGCGTTAAAGAAGCATCTAACCGATCTCGGTGTGAGCGTGAAAAGCCATATGAGCTTCATCGAGGATGAGGTGGCGGATAAAATCCGCATGAAATACAATGAACAAATAGATGCTGAAAAACGTGCCGAAAGAGATCGTAAGCGCTTGATCGAAATGCGCCAGGCTGCGAAAGCAAAACACGATGCTCCCCCAAGCGTAGAACCCAGCCCGGAACCTGTTCCCACCGAGGAACCGAAAGCTCCGGCTCAAATACCTGAAGAGGTCAAGGCTGAGGAACCCCAGCCGGAACAAGTGGTAGTTCAGCCAGAGCCAAAGCTTGTTGCCAAAGAAACTGAACCCCAACCGGAACAAACGCCCAAACCTGCCGCTGAACGTCCCAAATCTTTCTTTGAATCGAGAACAGATAGCTCTCAGCGTAGAGCACCAAGTCATACCACGGGTGGCAGACCTGATACCAGAAGGGGTCCTGCTGACTCTCGTAAAAGATCGGATGCTCCTGTGGCAGTTCCCAAAGCTGTAGTTCCCAGTCCCGCTGATCTCAAAAAAGAAGCGGTAGAAGTAAAATTCGGCAAAACCAAGGTTAGCCACGAAGAACTGGGCGATAAAAGCAAGCATAAAAAGGCTCTGATCTCAAGCACCAAAAAGACCAAGCAGAAGATTGCCGAACCAGTTGAAGTTGATGAAGCCGCAATTTCGCGCAGCATCAAGAAAACCATGCAAAAAAGCAGTAAACGCAAGAAATATCATAGAGAAGCCCAAAGTATTGTGGATCGCGGTTCTGAGATCGTGATCAGAGAATATACCTCGGTAAGCGAATTGGCTAAGATAATGAACGTTCCCGCTTCTGAGATTATCTCCAAGTTCTTCATGATGGGGCAGTTGGTTACCATGAACCAAAGGCTGGACAAAGACTCGCTGGAAATGATCTGTGATGAGTTCAAAGTGGAGTTTCGCTTTGAAGACGAATATGGCGTGGACATTATAGATCGTGAACGGGAACAATACACTGAAGTGGAAGAAGAACCCCGTCCCCCTGTGGTAACCATCATGGGACACGTTGACCATGGAAAAACCTCCATTCTGGATTACATTCGCAATACAAATATTGTAGCTGGCGAATCAGGCGGAATTACTCAACATATTGGAGCATATCAAATTGAGATCAATAAGCATAAAATCACCTTTTTGGATACTCCAGGTCATGAGGCTTTCACTGCAATGCGAGCCAGAGGTGCCAATGTCACCGATATTGCCGTGATCGTAGTGGCTGCTTCGGAAGGTGTGAAACCTCAAACCAAGGAAGCCATAGATCATGCCAAAGCGGCAGGTGTTTCCCTGATCATAGCGATCAATAAAATTGATCTTCCAGAAGCTAATGTTGACAGAACCATAGCCCAGCTGTTGGAACTGGGTGTTTACCTTGAACAATACGGAGGTGATGTTCCCTGGTGCAAAACTTCCACTGTTACCGGTGAAGGAATTCTTAATCTGATCGAAGTAATCCTGCTGACTGCAGAAATGTTGGAATTGAAAGCCCGAAAGGCTGTTCCGGCTGCTGCGGTTGTGATCGAAGCCCAGAAGGATACCCGCATGGGGGCCGTGGCAACGATCTTGATGCAGGAAGGAACTCTCAGCAGGGGAGACATTGTAGTTTGCGGTGCAGTGCATGGTAGGATCAGAAAAATGGAGAATGAGCGCGGAGTGGAAATAAAAACCCTTGATCCCTCAGATGTGGCGAGGATCTATGGCCTATCCGACACTCCCAAGGCCGGGGATGTGCTAAACCAGGTAGATAGTGAAAAAACTGCCCGCAGCATTAGTACGGAAAGGCAGCAGATTCGTCTGGAGCGCGAAAAGTACCAGAATAAATCGTCCCTGCAGAATATCTTTGCCAGGATTAAAGAAGAACAGGTTAACGCACTTAACATCATTCTCAAGACTGATACAGACGGTTCTGCAGAGGCCATTGCTGATTCCTTCCAGAAACTATCAAACGGGGAAGTAAGCGTAAACATCATCCATAAAAGCGTGGGTGGGATCAATGAGGCAGATGTGTCCCTTGCTTCCGCTTCCGACGCAATCATTATCGGCTTCCATGTCAGGGCTTCGCAATTAGCACGGAAACTGGCAGAGGACGAAGGAGTCGAGATCAAGCTTTACCAAGTGATCTACGATGCCATCGACGATATTCGCAACGCCCTGGAAGGCATGTTGAAACCGGAATATGAAGAGCAGGTAATTGGATCTGCCACGATAAAACAAGTTTTCAAGATTAAAAAAGTTGGCACTATTGCTGGTTGCCAGGTTGATCGCGGAATCATCCAGTCCAGTTGCAAGATTCGCCTTTATCGCAATGACGTGTTGATCACCGAAGATACACTCAGTTCTCTGAAACACTATTCAGATGATGTAAAAGAAGTGCGGGCTGGAACGGATTGTGGCCTTTCCCTGCAGAACTTTTCAGACATTAAGGAAGGCGACATCCTGGAAGCTTATATTATCCAGCAGGTTAGCAAGAAACTGTCATGAAAAACTTTCGCCTTCCACGGTTACAGGAAGAATTGAAAAAGCTGTTCAATATTGCACTTTCGCAAAAATTGAACGATCCCAAGCTGGCTTGGGTGCAGATCACTGATGTAATCATTTCTAAGGATTTGCGTTATGCCAAGCTGTATTTTTCGCATTATAACAACCCCGCAAGTCATGACAAAATAACGGAATTACTTGTAAAATCATCAGGTTTTTTGAAAAAACAAATAGCAGGAGCACAACTAATGAGAACCATACCGGAATTATCATTCTTCTACGACGAAACTGAAGAACGCGCTGCCAAGATGGACAACCTTCTGGCCAGCCTGAAAGATGATTACGATGATGATGATTATGATCCCGATATCGATATTGACGACTATCTGGATGATGATGAATACTACGATTTCGATGAAGAAGACGAAGATTATGAAGACTTCGAAGACGATGAGGATGAGGACGAAGAATAAGGTTTTCCTCACTTGAGCAGCACATCTATTCGCAACCGAAAATCGCCTTTGGGGGCGATTTTTGGTTACAGCTGCGAAAGTTGCAAACCTGTTTTATTCACCTTTAATCAGGTGCATGTTACTTTTCCCTGCGAAGGCAGGAATCTCACACTCCCAAAGAGGATCCTGGATTTTTTCCGGGATAGGGCAATCATCTTGATGAGGTAAGTTATGACCCATTCATGCCAAGATTTAATGGAGCTGCTTCCAGATTTGCTGGTTGCGGCAGACAGTATTACCATCACTACCCACCTCAATCCAGATGGGGATGGTTATTGTGCCGCTCTGGCTCTACAAAGAATCATTGCGAAACTCGGCAAACCAAGCACAATCTGGATGGATAATGATTCATTAGAGAGATTTGATTTCCTCTTCGATCCTGCTATTTCACTCAGCGAATCTAGGGCAGTTGTTAGAACCTTCTCGTCGGAGGTCCCGGATCAAGAACTAAGCAGCGATCTGTTGTTTATTCTTGATTGTAACAGTTTTAACAGAGTGGGAGCGCGCAGAGCGCTTGTTGATAACGCAAAAAGAACGGTTCTTCTGGATCACCATATTCTGGAAAACCATCCAATTCAGGCAGACTACAGCATTATTGATCCAACTTACGTTTCAGTAGGCGCAATAATCTTTGAGCTTTTCAAGGAATTGGTAAGCAGCCTTGCCGATCCTGACAGGATATTTATCTGTAACTGTCTGTATTCCACTATTCTGAACGATACAAATAATTACGCAAATGCCAATACCAATGCTGCCGTATTTCGCTTCGCATCAGAGCTTAGTGAATTAGGGATCAAAGCCAATGTGCTCTATAAAGAGTTCTTCCTGAATCATTCAGCTGAGGAAATGCGCTATGTAGGACAAACCCTGGCTACTATTCAGTTGCACCTTTCACGTCGGATACTCACAATGTATTCTACCTTAGAGATGAGCAGAGTGAATAATATTGATCCTGAAAGCGTGATGAACATTACTCGTTGGGTCCAGGGAGTATCAGGAACAGATGCCATTATTTATTTTAGAGAAGAAGCCGAAAGCTGTTATAAGCTGAGTTTACGTTCAGTGCATCTGGATGTAAACACCATCGCGGTGAAATATGGTGGCGGTGGACACAGACAAGCTTCAGGATGCACAATGGAAGGCAGTCTGAATGACGTGATGGCCACTATTCTGGCTGATTTTCGGATTGCGATTTTAGAATATGATCAAAACAGATAGTGGTTTCCTTGCGATAAACAAACCTGCCGGGATCAGTTCTTTTGAGGTGATCAGAAGACTGCGCAAGATTACTGGCATTCGCAGAATTGGCCATACGGGAACCCTTGATCCCTTTGCCACAGGCTTGTTGATATGCTGTATCGGGTCTTTTACGCGGTTGGCGAGTTATGTGGAAGTTCAGGAAAAAAGCTACTTGGCTACAGTTAAACTTGGATTAAAATCTTCAACCGGCGACCCTGAAGGCGAGTTTACCGAGCTTAGTCCAATTCCTACGGGGGATATTGATTGGCAGGAACTGGAACAGAAAGCCGTTAAACTACGTGAGTTGCCTATTCCTGTATATTCTGCCGTAAAAGTGAATGGACATCGAGCCTATAGCTTAGCAAGAAAAGGCGAAAGACCTGTTTTACCTTTGCGTCCAACCCAGATCAGCGAATTTCAGTTTATAGGGAATGGTGATAATGATATGATCTCGCCTAATGGCTGCATAACTTATCGCTGCAGAGTCTCTAAGGGGACATATATCCGTAGCTTAAGTCAATGGCTTGCAGAAGAAATGGGAACGGTAGGATACACTTTAGCACTTTGCCGTGAATCCATTGGAGCAGTATCGCTACAAGAAGCAACCACTCTTGAGGGCTTAAGCGACAGTGATTGGCGGAACTATCTACTCCCAATCCCCAAAGTCTTAAGATCGCTAAGGGTGATTCAGTTAACAGAACTCGACGCAGGAATTGTCAACAATGGAGGTGATATTGCATCTGCTGACAGTTGCGCTTCCGAAAAGCTCGCTCTGTTTTTTGGTGACCAACTTATTGCCATAGGCATTGGCAAAGACGGTTTGATTCATCCGATAACGGTTCTCAGATGATAAAGCAAAGCGTATTAACCATTGGTAATTTCGATGGGATACATCTTGGACACCGCAAACTCTTAAACCGGGTGCTGGAAATTGCCGGATCAGAAAATCTCACCAGCGTGGCTATCAGCTATACAGATCATCCAGCCTTCACCTTAAAAGCTCATCCCATGCCCAGGATGCTATGTCCCGCTGGCTGGAAGAAACGTGAATTGATGGCATTGGGTATCCAGGAAGTTGAGTTGCTTAGCTTCACGGCTGAGCTTGCCAAAACTACTGCGGTAGATTTTTTAAGGAACTATCTAATTCCAGTTTGGCATCCAAAGGTAATTGTGGTAGGCTATGACTCACATTTTGGCCATCAAAGAAAGGGGAATTACCATTTTTTGAGAAGTCATGCAGACGACCTCGGTTTCCGGGTGGAGTATATCGAACCTTTGTTGTTCCAAGGAAAGCCAGTAAGCAGCAGTATAATCAGAGAATTGCTGCAAAAGGGGGAGACCGAAACAGCAACAGATCTCTTGGGGAGGCCTTACTGCCTTGTAGGTGAAATTGGGCATGGTATTGCCAAAGGCCAGGATTTTGGTTTTCCAACCGCCAATTTGATTCTTGGTAATCCTCATCAATTGATTCCCAGATCCGGCATCTACTTAAGTAAAGTGCATTTGGGTAATTATACTTTTTTCGGATTGACAAATATCGGCAGCAGCCCAACAGTGAAACATACTGGGATTATCGAAATAGAAACCTTTATCCTGGATTTCAACGGTGATATCTATGGTCAGTTCATGGAAGTGGAACTCCTTAGGTATCTGAGAGAGGAAATTATGTTCGGCTCAGTTGAATTACTGATCCAGGCAATGCACAAAGACCTTGCCACAGCCAGAAGGCTGATAGCAGAGCAGTATTCATGAAAATCCAGATAATTCTGTTGTTATGTCTACTCCCGCTTGTCCTGCTGGCTAACGTAGATGTGCAGGTAGAGCCCGGAACCGGCATAAAAGATGTGGATGATAGCAAGGACTTTCATTTTCGTTATCACAATCTAAGCGATGATTTCCATCTCAGTGGTCCGCTCAAATGGGCAGTTCGGTTTGATTTTCAAGGTGGGTATCCGTCTGCTGATTCAGCTTCTTTCAATCTGCATGCCCTCAGGATCTACAACCCTTTGTCTGGCTCTGGCACCGATCTGAAGCTAAGGCTTACCTTGCGCGATGAAGTAGCTATCACCTCATATACAGGATTGGTTTTTTATTACCCCGGAACCACCATCTATTCCACCACAGATCTTGATGGGGTTCCCAATGGGCAGGACATTACGCTGGATGGAGTTCCGGATAGCCTGAAAGTAGCATGGTTAGTGATTGAATTGCAGGAACCCCTGGCCGGAAGATATCTATCGGCTTCAGAGGGTAGCGGGAACAATAGCTATTACTATTATGGCGCTCCCAACACGGAAGAGGTGAATCTCTGGCGCAGCCTGAATGAAGCTGGATTTCAATGCGAACTGCGTTTCGGTGTGATTGGCTCCTTCAATCTATTATCTCCGCGTTTGGAGTTAGTGGATTTTTCCCTGGGTGATAATCTCCTTCCCCGGCAACGTGTTTATCCCCAATGCAGAGTCTACAATCATTCTAATATAGCCCTGAACGATAGCTTGAGGTTGGAGTTTACGGGTCCAACCGGTTCCGGTTTTACCCAGGTTCTCACAATGCCCTTATCGAACCTTAGTTCTCAAGACTACAGTAGCTATATGTATCAGGATGGGCTGATGTTGCCGGAGAGCCCAATGCAATTCAAACTGAATATTGCATTTGTACAGAATCCAGCTTATGAGGTAAGATCGCGTTATGTTAATGTTTTTTCCGATACCCTTACATGCCTCATCTCAGAGCATTTTCTCAGCAGTTCATCAGCCATGGGTAGTATCCCAGCGAATACTGAGCAGGCGCATCATCTTTTTTATATACCAAATCAGGTGGATGAACTATCCAATCTGGATGCCGTTGAGCGTTTCAACTACTACGAGTTCAATACCCTGCCAAAATCTGTGGTGATGGGGTCCAAACGTTTTCACCTACCCTTGAATAACGATTCATTGCAAGTGGCGATAACTGCTGCTCAGAATATAAGGAGTTTCATTAGTCGGGGAAGTTGCGAGATCAGTCCGGCTGACACAGTGAATATCCAGAATTTGAACTTTACCTTTGCATTGTTGAACGGCAACACTGATTTCGACCAATGGCCACAAAGCTTCAGTCCCAGGTTTTTTGCTGGCATATATGAAGGCAATCTTGTGGCAGGACGTCTCAGCTACGTTATCAGGCACTGGCTGGCTTTCAACTCATCTGTGGCGAATCTGGATCAAGGCGATAGCTTCAGCGCTGTAGCGAGCTATAACATCTCGGAACTCAATCCTGAAAAAAGTTATCGTGTGTATTATTGGCTCCAGGATACCATTGCTAATGGGGGGCAAATCTATTATGTGAATTGGGTGGAACTGATCAGGCCGGTATCGGTTAGTGACGATTATCTCGTTCCTCCCAGACTAACGGCTTATCCAAACCCATTGAGGAAAGGGGCTATCCTTAAAACCGGATCTTTCAATACTCCGGTAAGGCTGTCAGTTTATAACTTGCGGGGGCAATTGGTATTTAAATCTGAGCTTACCAAGGGTTCCATAGAAATACCAAGCGTGATCTTTCCCACATCGGGAATCTACTTCTTGCGCAGCGAAGCCTTGAGCGGGTTCCCAAACTACAAACAAACCATAAGAATAACCGTAATAAAGTGAAGTTTATATGGATAACACAACCTCTGTAGCCAATCTGCATAATAGAGTCGGCGAAGAAATCACGGGCTTTTATCTGGTTGCGGAAAAAGAATTGCGTGAGGGCAAAAACGACCAGTATCTCAGGATTAAGCTTCAGGATCGCAGTGGTAGTATTTCTGCCAATGTGTGGAAAGAGGCTGCCAAGCTGTCTTCAGAATTTGACCCGGGAGATATCATCAAAGTTCGGGGCAATGTGGTAAATTTCAAAGGTCAGGTTCAGCTTTCGATTTTGCAATTACGTTTTGCGGATGTTTCTGAATACAATATTGAAGATTATCTTACCCGCAGCAAGATCGCTCCAGAGATTCTCTCAGAAAGGTTCTTTGCCTACATAGACAAGGTTTCGCAAGAACATCTCAACCGTTTGTTGCATATCATTTTCGATGATAAGGAGTTCTTTGCCCGTTACCTGCAAGCTCCTGCTGCCAAAAGCTGGCACCACAACTATCTGCACGGTCTTATCGAGCACAGCATTTCAGTGGCTTCGATCTGTGAGTTTGCTTCCACGTTGTATCCAGTTGATTATGATTTGCTTGTCTGTGGAGCATTGTTGCATGATGTTGCCAAGGTGAAGGAATACGAAAGCAAGACCAGCATAGATTTTACCAATGAAGGCCGTCTGATCGGACATCTTAGCCTATCAGACCAGATGGTGTGTGAAACAGCTGCCAGGATTCCGGGTTTTCCCGAAGAATTACTTTTAAATCTAAGGCATCTCATTCTGGCGCATCATGGGGAATATGAAAAAGCTTCGGTGAGATTACCCCAGACCCTGGAAGCCTTGGTTCTGCATTTGTGTGACAATCTGGATGCGCAATCCGTGGGGGTGGCACAAATGATCGAAGCAGCTCCACCCAATGCCGAATGGACAGAATTCGATAAATTGAATAACCGCTATTACAAGATTTTTCGACCTCATAATTAATGCTGTTTCAAACCCTCGTTATCGCCAGTGGGAGCAAAGGCAACTGCGTCCTGGTGCAAACCGACAGAACAGCGGTTCTGCTGGATGCAGGGGTCAGCATGCGTCGTATTCAGGATAGTATGGCCGATTGGGGGATATCTTTTAGCAAGCTTTCAGCGATAATCGTAAGCCACGAGCATGGTGACCATACACGTAGTGTTGGGGCTATATCCCGCAAATTACGGATACCTATTCTTATCAACCGTTCCACACTGGCACAATGTGACTGGAAACTTGGTAAAGTGGATGATCGTATTGCGTTGTTCAACACAGGGACTTCCATTCAAGTGGGGGACATCATCATTGAGGCCTTTGCCTCTTCCCATGACGCAGCGGACAGTTGCAACTTCGTGTTCTATCCAGAGAATGAGCAGTCACGCAGGTTGGGAATAGCTACGGATCTTGGTTATCCAACCCAATTGAGCGTGCTGAAGCTATCTAATGCCAGCACCTTGATCCTCGAAAGCAACCATGATGAAGTGATGCTGATGGATGGACCCTACGACTGGCATTTGAAGCAACGCATTCGCAGTACCCAGGGACATTTATCCAATGTGCAGGCTGTGGGATTATTATCTTCTTTGATGCATCCCGGGCTTAAGAATCTCATTCTGGCGCATCTCAGCGAGATTAATAACCATCCTGAGCTGGCCAGAAACACCATGGATGCTTATTTGAAAAGCATCCGCAGCGAGATCAGGCTAATCGTGGCAGAACAGGACAGGGCAACGGAACTGATAGATGTATGAAACCAGATCCGATTAGGCAGGAGTATGCACGAATGATGAGGTCAAGCCCTACCCCGACCGAAAGAATGTTCTGGGAGATTGTTCGATCTGGACGGGTGGAAGGTTTCAAGTTCCGTAGGCAACACAGGATAGGGAAGTTCATTGTTGATTTTGTTTGCCTTAGTAAACGCTTGATCGTAGAAATTGACGGAGATATCCATCAGGATAAAATACATCAGATTTCGGATAGTATTCGGGAACAGGAGTTGAAAGAAATGGGGTATAAGGTTCTCAGATTTACCAACGAAGAAGTTACGGATAACTATGCCTGGGTGATGGACACCTTGCGAAATGCTCTGGTAGGGTAGAAATTGGTTTTACTGTTTTGCCTGGAGAAGGTGTTATGTTTTGCACTAGTTGATGTATATCGGAAATAAGATGTAACCTTCTAGTTATCACAAAGATACTTTTCAATTTCATCACAAGAAATGGGAGTATATCGAAGGTAGGTGCAACTTTCAAGTTATCACCCTCACCCCCAACCCCTCTCCCCTCAAGGGAGAGGGGGCACATTTTCCCCCCTCTCCCTTGAGGGGAGAGGGGTTGGGGGTGAGGGTGATATAACAAACTCATAATGAGTTACCTCCCACAAAGTCTTCACATCAAACTCATCGGATCTACGTCGATCTGGATTTTAACTGCAGAGGGTAGTTTCAGTTTCGCCACAATTGCTTTTATCGCGTTTTGCAATACGCCGGCTGAAACACCTCTAACGATAACATGATACCTGTAGTAGTTGCTAATTCTTGAAAAGGGTGCCGGACTGGGACCCAGAAATAGTAAGGAATCATCTGAAACCTCGTGGGCAAGGCTTTGCACAAGATATCCCAAGGCTGCCATCTCCGTTCTGAGTAATTCCAGGGAAGGGCAGAGAAAAAGAATCCTGGCCAAACGGTAATAGGGAGGGTAGTTAAGTTTCCTGCGAAATTCCAGTTCTTGTTCGGCAAAACCAGGGTAATCTTGCTGGCTGGCTTTTACGATGGCATAGTGATCAGGATTGTAAGTCTGGATGATCACTTCGCCGTTTTTTTTGCCACGTCCGGAGCGGCCTGCAACTTGGGTAAGGAGTTGGAAACTACGTTCTGCAGCTCTGAAATCTGGAATATTCAGGCTGATATCGGCCATCACGATCCCAACCAGGGTAACTTCTGGAAAATCCAAACCTTTTGAGATCATCTGAGTTCCCAACAGGATATCTACCTCCTTCTTTTTCATGCGGTTATACATGGAAGTGTAGGTATCCCTATGGCGGGCGGAATCGGAGTCCATGCGCAAAATCTTTGCTGTGGGGAACACAATCTTGAGTACCTGTTCCAGTTTTTGGGTGCCAGGAGCGCCATAGGCAAAGCTATAGGAACCGCAGTCGGGGCATTTGCGGGGGCTGGGAAAGGTGCTGCCACAATAGTGGCATTGCATTTCTTCCCTGTCCCGATGATAACTCATGCTGATTTCGCAATTGCTGCATTTTATCAGCTTTCCGCATTTTAAGCACTGCATGAAAGATGAATAACCTCTGCGGTTCTGGAACAGGATCACCTGTTCATGACGGGTGAGTCTTTTATCAATTTCCTCCACAAGCAGGGGAGAGAGCAGATCTTCCTGATATTCATCGCGCAAATCCACCACTTTCACTTCGGGGAGTTGGTAATCCAGGGGACGCTCTGTCAGAGTCTGTAAACGGTATTTCGCCTTTTGGGTATTCAGCCATGATTCCAGGGCGGGAGTGGCACTCCCCAAAATTACCTGAGCGTTGGAAAGCTGAGCTCGCATTATTGCCAGATCCCTACCTTGGTAACGGGGTGAGTTTTCCTGCTTATAAGTGGATTCATGCTCCTCATCAACGATGATAAGTCCCAGCCTTGGGATCGGAGCGAAAATGGCACTGCGTGCGCCAAGCACTATCTTTATCTCACCACTTTTAATCTTCTGCCACTGCCGGAAACGGTCTTTTTCAGTAAGTTGACTGTGTTGAATGGCCAGGACCTGCCCGAAACTACCTTGAAAACGTTCCAGCATTTGGGGAGTAAGGGCAATTTCCGGAATAAGGATAATAACGCTTTTATGTTTGGCTAAATAGCGCCGGATTACCTCGATGTAAACCTCAGTTTTTCCGCTACCGGTGATTCCGAACAGCAGGTTAACATTGAAGCTGTCGCTTTCTATTCCGATATTGCGGATGGCAGCCAGCTGTTCAGCATTCAGGGTAACCTGTTTAGCGAGCGGAACCTCCCCAAAGCTGAAGGATTCAGGGTCGAAATGACGGGCTTCAATATCGATAAACCCTTTTTTTACCAGGGCTTTTACTGCAGCATAGGAGACCGTGTTGCTGATATTGGCCAGCGGAAATGCAGTTCCGTGTTCTTTAATAAGCTCCCAGGCTTCCCGCTGTTTCAGAGGAAGCTTGTCTGATTCTTCCCGGTTCGGACGGACGACGATAAAATTTACCGTGCGGGGCTTGTCTTTATGCCCCAATTTATGTTTTATCTCCAGCAGACCAAGGGTTTCTGCTTCCAGGATTCTGCTATACAGGGGAAATCCGGGGAGCAGCAGACGTAACTGGCTGATCCGCATATTCTCAGCGCTGTTTATTGCCGCAGCCAGCTTACTGAATTTTTCCGGGATCTCGGTAGAAATCCAGGCAACTTCTGCATCTATTTCCGGCTGCAGACGGGATGGCAGCATGGTAAACAGCGCTCTCCCGACGCTGCAATGATAATATCCAGACATCCATGTGGCTAGTTTGATAAGTTCCGGCGGTAGAACAGCTGCGGTATCCAGGACTTCTTCTATCTGCTTGTAGTGGATGCTGTTATCAATGCTGTTGCCGCATTCCTTTCCACATATGCCGATAATCGCTTTCCCGGAGAGATTCACCAAAACCCTGGCTCCTTCGGGGATCGCATCTGGACTGCGATACACAAGCTCCTTGTTTATATCCAAGGGGAGATGAATTGTGTAATACTTCATAAGGCAAGCCTGATTGAGAGGCTGCTGCTGTCAATCCCTTTTTGGAGTGCACGTCCAGGCAGGACAGTCTGAGCCCGCTCATCTTCCACGCACAACCTTCCCTCTATCCACCCTCATTAAAATGAGGGAGGATAGAGCGTGGGTGAAGCGGGGAAAGAGGGCTGGAAGAAGGCAACGTAAAAAGACTATTGAGTGATCTGACCTCTGAATATCCTCAATTCTGGCTTTCCAGCTCTTTTCGGGGTAAAAAAAGAACCCCCGCCTTGAACGACGGGGGTGTTGTATTTGTAAGTTCGAGTTTATTGTTTGCGACGGAATCTGAAGGTAAAGGTATAGTCGCTTTCCTGGGCTACGTTGAATCTCCAGCCTTCGCAGAGGGACTTTAGCTCGGTAAGGAATCCCACCGGAATACTGCCATTGGGGGTAATTATGGCAGATTCAACTCTACCGCCAGCACTTATCAAAAGGCGGATCGTTACACTTCCTGTAAAGGGAGTGATGGCATTCCATTTGGTATAGAGTGCCTCAATCTGTCCCTTGTATACATCCACGGTCTGGCCGATGGCCTGATATCTGGTTCTGGCTTCCACAGGTTGTTCAGCAATGCTTCCTTCCGAAACCTGTTGAACATTCTTGGATCGGAAAGAGGTGATCGTTTGAGTTGATTTGGCTGTGGTGCCAAAAGCGACGCCACTTGGAGCAAGCCTGCTTTGATCACCAGTAGCTTTTTCCACAACCCCTGCACTTGGACGGGCACTATAGCCTGAAGCCTTGGGGGCGTTGGTTACCACCGAACCTATATCACTGGCAAAGCCGCGTCCGGCATTGGGATCAAACGAAGTGGAATATCCACCTCCGCTTCCGGGGCCGCTTCCGCCTGGGCCTTCGCCACCGCCGCCACCGCCGCCACCTCTTCCGGGACGTGCAGTTACAAAGCCCTCAGCTGTAGTAACGGCCTTAATGGTGGGCGCTGATGATGCAGTAGCATTTGGATCGAATTTTCCAAAGCTGTTGCCAAAGATTTCTCCGGCACTTTTTCCGGTTCCAGTTCCGGTTCCAGTAGTGGTTCCAGTCTGAGCTTGAGCCTGAGGTTGGGGTTCAGTGGTTTCTTCTCCTGCGTATGCTTCTTGCTGTTCTTCAAAGGTGCTGCGTTTTTCAAGGTTTTCTGCTTTGACCAATTCAGCTTTCTGAAGGGTTTTCACTTTGTCTTCCAGAGTAACATCATAATTGATGCTCTTCTTAATAGCCAGATCGAAGATAAGTAGAAAAACAACTGTTAAGAAAACAAAAAGCAGGATCATATTGCGATTGAAGCGCTCCATTGAAGTAGGCTCCGAATAGCGGGCATATTGAGCTGCTATCTGTTTTTCTTCAGGGGTTAGAACTGTAACCCAGGGTTCTTTGAAATCGTAGCTGATTTCCCAGTTAGGTGCTATCGCCACGGTTCCTGTCATATCCGGACGCAACCTCAGATCAGTTCCACTTAGAATATTGTTTTGGTTTAGATAAGAGCTGTCAACCGGGGCTCCATCTTTGCTACAGCTAACTTTTGCTCCCGGTGATAGCTTCATGACAAAGTCATTGCCCTTCTGAGTAACAAACAAATGCCTGTCTGGGAAATTGTCATCAAGAATCTGCCAGAAGAGGTATTTATTCTTGCCGATAAAGAACTTCTTGGGCAGGTCTCTTCCCTGACGCACATTATCAAGGTTTTTTCCTTTGTAGTGCAGGTATAGGTTTAACATTTTCGCCATTTTCCCTCCCTTTACTGACCTGTATTGGTACTGTATTTTTTTAACCAATCCGAATCTTCAAGAGTGGCAAAATATATGTAGGAGTATCCTGCGGCTGTAGCAATCCTGACAATTTCGGTAACGTAATCGCAAGGGATGCTGTTATCAGCCTGGACTATCAGGCAGGTTTCAGTTCCTTCAGTAGTTGCTATATCTTTTGCTTCCCTGGAGAGGTAGTCGCTGATAAGGGCTCTTTTATCGGCGTTAAGCAGCAAGTCTGAGGGTGAGCCGAAGGCCAATCCCTCTGTACCCACTATCACTTTATCAGGGAATATTTTAATAGGTGTGGTTCCAGCTTTTTCCATCAGTTTATCGTTGCTGATAGTTGAAGGATATTGAATACCCGCTTCCTGCGAGACCTTTACGGCTTCCGAAGAAACGTTTTTGATCAGGAAGACCAAAATAATGGTAAGCACATCCAGCAGGGATGTAATTGATAGTCCTTTTACCTCATCGAACTTTCTGCGGACCTTGCGTCTGGATTTGTCAGAAGTGCGTAATCTATCTCTGATATTCATAATAAAGCTCCTTTAATAGTAATACGACACTTTTGGCGCAGTATAGTGAACCTGGGTAAAGCCATTGGCTTTGCACAGGTCTATGGTCCGGATCAGATCTCCATATAGGACATCCGGATGAACAAGGACGGTGATATCGATCAAGTTCGCCTTGCGGTTTCTAATCTCTTTTATGCTTTTTTCCAGGGCGACAAAATCGTAGTTCTCATTGATGGCAGGGATTTTTTGGGTGTCAATACCGGGTTCTCTTATCTCGAATCCCAGGAAACCACTTTCTTTGGCAAAACCTTTTCCAAGTATATGGATTTCCACTTTGTCGGTATTGGCCTTCCCACCGCCTCCGCCACCTGAACCTCCACCGCCTTCCCCTTGCGAGAAGTTCAGCGCCACCAAGGCCAACTGTCCGATCACCACAAACATCAGCATAAAGGGGATGATGGTGAGGAACAGATTCATGATCGGCACCAGGTTTGGTTCCTGGGGCGCGGTCTGCCCATGGGTTTGGCGCAGATTGGAAGGCTTGTATTGAGGCATAGCTTATTCCTTAATTGTGTTGTTAATTGTGTTGATAAGCTTCACACTGTATTCGTCGATATCACTGATAAGATTGGAAGCACGGGTGAAGAGCCAACCTTTGATCAAGGTAAGAGGAATAGCGGCAATCAAACCCAAAGCAGTGGTTCCGATGGCTTTTTTAATACCGCCAGTCAGAGCTACTTGTTGGGCAGGACCGGTAAGACCTTCCAAGCCTCCAAAGGCTTGCAGCAATCCCCAAATGGTTCCCAAAAGACCCAGATAGGTAGCAACCTGTGCCAGGGTATCAAACCAGAATAAGCCGCTATCAAGTAAGTGAACTTTCTGTAACACAGCTTCTTCCATGGCGTTTTGAACAGATGTTCTCAGTTCTTTTCCGGATTTGCCAGTCTTCTTAGCATCTTTGAAGATCATCAGGCCGCTCCAGAAAATGAATCCCATGGTGGTACCCTTATAGCTTTCGGAGATCTTGGCAGCTTCATCCAGTTGGTCGTTTCTTATATAGGTTCTCAGTTTCAGGAAGAAACCCCCAGCATCAATCTTCTCGTTCACGTAAAGCTGTTTCCAACGGACAACAGCATAGATTATACCAATTACGAATACAAGCAGAATAGGGTATGCCCAAGCACCGCTCTCAACGAAGACTTTAAAAATATTAACACTTGGAGTTGCGGGTGCAGCTGGAGCTGCCGCAGCTTGATCAGCAGCCTGGGCAAACAAGCCAAGGCACACAAACAGGGACATGATCACGAGGATGATATGTTTAGCTTTCATTTTGACTCCTTAAGCCATTTATTTAGTAGATTGTCGCTATTTTCGCGTAGTGAATCAAGGTCAAAGGTGAATTTGTAATCACCGGATTTCTGATAGGTATCGGTTTTGTCCTGGAAAATCCCTGTAGCAGGAATTAGGGACTTGGCTTCGACGGTGAATTCTTGCTTTTCCACATAGGAGTCCACTCCCTTGAAACCGGTAGTGGCAGGTGGGTTTGGTTGGGTAGCCGGCCGTGTAGCGGTTTGGGCAAATAGGCTTATTCCACTCAGGGCAACGGCTATTATTAACAGCAGGTATTTCTTCATCTGATCTCCTCCTTGCCGGCTTTTACTATCTTCACGGCGGCCAGGAAACCCCGGTAAGCGGATGAATTTTTCACCACAAAGCGTAGAGTGTTTTTTCCGGCCACGACCTTGGTTTGATCTATGCTGCTGATCTGGGTTGCATAAACCCGGAAGGGTTCCGGATCATAGTCAAACGCCAGATTGCTGGACAATTCCTGTCCATTTAGATAAACTGATGCATTCTCAGGGGCTACGAAATCTATCGAGCCTTCACGGAATTCAGTATCCAAGTAAAAATCCACTTCAAATATGGTACTGGCCAAGGGTGCTTCTTCTGACGGCCAGATTGCTCTGGCAGGAGTATTTTCCATTCCGTCGATCTGTTCTTTGGCAATTCCGAAGTTGCTGGCAATAGTAGCGGCAGAAGTGGTCTCAGTACCAGTTTCGCTGTTTATGTTTACGATTCTCCAGGTAGGATCAGTATACAGCATCACGGTTTCAGGAGGGATTGACTCAGCCAGACGCTGCTTGGATGTAAATAGCTGCAAACTGGCCTTCACATCCTGGGTTTCAGGGCTGTTGTTTGGAACAGTTAGTTCTACGATGTTCTGACCTTCAGCCCAAACATTGGCAGGAAGCAAGTAAGCATATCGGGTGGTGGTAACCGGTTTGTTCACATCCAGGGTGTCAGTGGCCACAGCTCCTACTTCCACCTCAGTTCCATTCATCCTGATCTTGATGTCGTAGGGATATACGAGCTGTAATAAAGCAAAATCAGGTTTGATCTTGGCATTTACCGAACGATTGAGGGTAAGCTGTTTCTGGGATGGAATAGTAAGGCTGCCCAATGTGATACCTTTTGGGGTGCTGAGGCTTTGAGCCGGCAGATTTGCTGGGGCATCATCAATTCTTTGCGTCCAGCCTGTATTGATGGGATATTCATCCACCTTATAATCCGGAACAAGCTGCCATTCCTGAAGTCTGGTTAAGCTTTTCTGGGTGTATGCATCAGAATAGCCAGCCATTTGATAGATATTATAGATATTCAAGTGGGTGGTATATTCGAGATTCAGCAGGTCATCCCTCTGACCCGAAGCAAGTTGATTGATAAAGGCGGTCAGGACATCCCCCTGGTATTGTTGGCGCACACCTGAAGCCTCACTGCTATTACGGACGTAATATCCTACCTGCGTGTCAATCACATCCACACCTTTGGCATAGATGCGGGCAATCAGGTTCTGGGCTCTCAAGCGCCGCGCATTGTCCAGATCAAAACCAGAAGCATCGGCAGTTTCAATAATTTTACTTACTTTCTTAACTTCGGCCATCACCTGGCTTTTAAAGGTGGGAATGCGGCGGGTAGTTCCTGCGATCAGGTTTTTCTGCCAGGAAGTATTGACATTCACAACTATCAGCTTGGAGGGGGAGGATGTAAGCAGAACACCTTTCTCAATCGCAGTCAATTGCGAATCGTAGCTCTTCAGGAAGGCAATTTTCTTCTGAATGTCGTCATACTCCTTTTGGACAGCGGCGAAATACTCGTTGTTCTTGGCTGAGCTGAAAGTAGGAGTTTCGAAGCTGAGACCTTCCTTCACATAAGCAGCTTCCAATTTTTTGTATTCATCGCGCTGCTTGAAAGCCTCGGCATAATTCTTGTTTTTGTAGGCACTATCGAAATTATACATCAGCTTGTTCAGTTTGATGGAGGCAATCCAGAAATAACGGTCATTCTTAGTTTTATCTTTAGTGTAGATTGTCTTGGCGGTCTTTTCAAAACTGAGAGTGTCGCCTTTGGCCAGATAATCGTCAGCTATCACCTGTAGATAGGGGATCACATTGGCGTGATTGGGATACAAGGTGATAAACTTGTTGTAGGTTTCCAGCTCTTTTTCTTTATTACCGCCTTCGCGATAGTTCAGACTGGCATTGATCATCAGGACATCGGGTGTTATGTCTCCGGTATTGATGGTCTTATTGCGGGCTTCTTCATGCAGTTCCATATAGGCTTCAGCAGCGGCAGTACGGGTCGCAGGTTGCTTTTCAAGATTTTGGATGTCTGCTAACCTTAAGGAAAAAGCCTGATTACTGCTGGGATACTTGGCAATAAAAGACTGACGTATGGTTTTAGCCAGATCCTTATTATTCATGGCGGTATCAGCTTCAGCTATCTCTGCAGCACGATAATAATAGTAATATACTTCTTCGATGTCCGTTCTTGTTCCAGCCAGTTCAAGCAGTATATCAATGGCTTTCTGGTATTCTTTAGCCTTCACATAGGCTTCCTGAGCTCCCATTTTATAGCCTTGGATACGGGCTGCATCGCTTGGCGGTAATTGGGCTGCCAAACGCAAACGTTCATCCGCGGCCATACTGTAATTACCTGAATTCTCAGCAGTTTCGAAGCTATTTTGGATCTGGAAATTTATGTTATTGGTAATAGCTGTTTTTTCGGCTGGAGTAGTTGCGAAAGCGAGAGCCTGGCGATAGTATTGTTCTGCATCCTGGTAATTCTTATCATGTTCTGACATCAAAGCAAGTTTACCATAAATATCGAACTTACTGGGACCCTCTATCAGGGCTTCCTTTTCCAGGGCTTGCAGGTAAAGAGCTTTGGCATCGCTGAATTTCTCACGGCTATATTGAATGTCAGCCAGCGTAAGGATAATCAACACCGCCTGCTGTTCACGTTCGGGGTTCGTATAGTTAGCGCTTCTAAGAACACTTACAAAGCGGTCGGAATTGGATTTATACATCTCGTATAAGGCATCGGCATTGGCAGGAAGCTCTGGGTCTGGTCTGAATTCTGGATTGCTGTAACTATCTTTCAGCAGATTGTAGATATTGCTCGAGTATTGGTAAGCCAAGCCCTCATTGAGGAAGTAGTCTTCATCCTGGGGGTATTGGGCATTGAACTGCCTGATGTTGTTGATTGCCTTCAGGTAGTTTTTGGGTAGGTTGGTTTTCTCGGCAAAACTGGTGCTGAATACAAGTAGGGTCTTATCATTTTCTTTTTGCCAATCAGCATAGTTTTCACCATGAAGTTCAGTGAATGCTGCAAATTTGGCAAGGTGATCTTTGAAGGCATTCAATTTTGCTTCATCAGCCTGGTCGTCATAGAATTCTTTTTGTAAACGCAGGCCGCGTTTTTCATAAGCATTCTTGATCACTGCCAATTGGGCTGCTATTTCAGGCTTGTCTTTATTAGCGGTAAACCAGGCAGAATCCTTTCCATAGTTATTCATAATGTTCAAATACAGATCTTGGGTGATCTGATCGAAATCCTGACCTTCTCTCAGGCTACGCCTGGAGCGTGCATATGTCATAAGAATTGAGTCAACCAGACTGGGATTTTCCAGAGCCAGAGGATTCATGTTGATTTTTAACCATAGATAGTCAACCGCCTGCATGGAGGCAGCCAGGTTGAATTTATTACTGGCAGCTTTTTCCACTACTCTGGAAATGACCTGCTGGTTGGAATAACCTGCAAAAACTTGCTGCAAGGCAGCTATGCCCTTGGCTTGAGAATTAAAGTCAGTTCCATCCAACGCAATGAGGCAGTAAGCAATGTTATTGACCGCATCATCCTGGTAGTCCTGAACCAGGGCCGGGTCAGTAATCTGTTTGTTCTCAATGGCATTCAGCAGAGTCAGGAAATCACTCATAGCCAGTTGGAGATCCTGTTCTTCCGCTGAATTTAATCGCAACCAACCTCTCTGATAAATGGCATCGTATTTGAATTTACTTTCAGGTTTGTCGATAATCTGATTGAAACAATTGGTGGCGATTGAATAATACCTTTGAGGCTGATCGGCATCTGTAGCAAGGTAATAATTCAAGATTCCCAATCGATAGAGAGATTCATCAAAGAGGGGTGAATTGGGATAGTTGTCTATCACTCTCTGGTAAGCTGTAATGGCTTCTGCGAAATCAGATTCCTTGTAGCGACTTGCATCGTCCAGGGACAAGGCGTTTTGGTTAAGCTCATAAAACCGGCTTTTATTGGAATTGATCTGTTGTCGTTTCAACTGACTGCTGATAAAGCCGATATTATATAGGGCAGCATCCATATTGTAATAACCTGGATCCACCTGCACTACCTTTCGATAGCTTTCCAATGCGATTGAGGGATTTTCTAGATCAACTGCATACTGCAGTTCTGCTAAATTGTAATATAGATCTGCTTTGCTGATCAGGAATGTGCTGTCAGGTTGTTCGATCGTTTTAAAATCTGGATTTGAGGACAGAAATGCCTGATATTTATCAATAAGGTTCTGCTTCTCAGCCAGGATTTCAGATCTTTTTTCTGCCATTTGTTGTTCGGTAAGCTGACTTTGTTGAGCCAGACGGTTTTGCTCTTTTACATGGAGATTACGGTATTCAAGCTGAAGCTTGATAAATTCCAGATTGGCAAGCATGTCCCGAACATTTTGGCGAATTGGTTCATTGCGGGCTTCGCCATCAGCGGCAAGGGCCATTTGCTCAGAAATCCTGGTTTGAATTTCTTCCCGCATTTGTGCATCAAATATAGTTTTTGCATCTGTGCTGAAGAAATCTTCAAGTTCGGCCACTTGCAAATCGAAATCCTTCTTGTCCTTATTAAGCTCATAGTAATCATTAAGAATGGCGTTAAACATCTGTTCCTGGATGTCATCGGTGTGCTTTCTGGTTTTCAGGAGGTCATCCTTGCGGATCAGGAGCTCGGTTCTTTTTTCTGAGTAATCAGCCCGGGATGCTTTCAGTTGCTCAGTAACATTAGCCAAGGAAGGATCTGCAATATACCCATCCAATTCGGAAATGATGTTGTTATATAGTTCAAGATTCTTTTCAATATCATATAGCCTGATCATCTCAGGATCGCTATAATCATGCCCTTGAATGGACGGATCATTGGCCAGAAATTTCTCATACTGCTTCTGCATTATCCTGTCCATGATCTCTATCTGCTTCTGATAGCTTACTGAGAATTGTTTCACTGCCTGCAGTTTAGCATAACCATCCGCTACATAAGCATCAGCAGTTTCTTTAGCCTTATAAAAATCGTTCACATTGGTAAGTAGTCCATCCAGCATTTCCATTTCCTCAGTATGTAGACGGACGATGGCATCAAGGTAGATTATTCCTTTCAAGGAGATCAATTCGTTATATACATTTGTTAGATCGACCTTGGCTGTTTCTATGGTGGAGGAAAGTTTCTTAAATTCAGCCTCGGTGGGATTTTGATAAAATGTATTAAAATCCAGGTTATTAATTCTGGAAATGATCTCTTGTTTTTTGGGGAGTATTCGGTTCATGATAGTATCACGGTTCTGATTGTAACTGTCAAGAACCGTCAAAGCGCTTTCATACTCACCATCGTCGGCAGTCATGTCTGCCCAAATATATAGGAAAGTGGGATAGTATCGGTCAATATTGTAGTTCTCGAAAACTATGGCACGCAGGAAATCCTTCGCTGCTTTCCGATCACCCGCTTTCAGATAATGAATCATCTGCTGATACAGCACCAGATTCAGCATTTTTCTGGCATCGTCGTTGAGATTTGTTTTTAGCAACGAACTAAATGAGCTGATTGCCTTGGTGTTTTCCCCCATGCGTGCGTAAAAATGGCCGAGTAAATAAATAAAGTCATTCTGATCCATGGTATTAAACATACCACTGTAACGAGCCAAAGCTTGATCGGCGGCATCGGGGTCACTTTGCATCAAGCCGGGCAGGGTATCGATCAGGAAATTCTTGGCTGTTTCTCTGATTTGTTGCTTTTCAGCAGCGATCTCCTTCAGCAGCTCTTCCTTGGTTAGCTCTTTTGCGTTTTGTGCGAACATTAGTGATTGAAATGCCATTAGCGCCAAAACAACGAGTAGCAATAAATATATCTTCTTTTTCATAACCCCGCTCACTTCATTTCTCTTCATTTACCAGATCTTTTGAGAATTCGGTTCAAGACAAGGATCTGAGTTCCTTGCCTTGAACCTGATCTATCTCGTTTCATAGGAAGTATGATCCTAAACCTACAATATCTCTTACCAGGCAGCCTTTCAAATTATTCTTTGGGTTTTTTGAGTTCTTGAATCCACTTTCTGAGGTCGTCCATAGCTTGCTGAGCTTTTTGGCGTTCTTCTCTCAAAACACGAAGCTCTTCCAGCAAATCGCGGACTTCAGGGGAAAGTTCCTTATAGCCTTCACCGCTTTGAGTTACCAATCCGGGTGTTTGCAGCTGAGTACCGGGTACCACAACTACTTCCGGCCCACCAGGAACTCCTGTGCCAGTCTCTGAAGGAGATACTTCAGTTTCGCCAACTTCTACCATCTCTGAGCCTTCGAGCAGGTTTTCAGATGCGTAGCGTCCGATATCGGGACGGCGTTTGGCTTCGGCATATTTGTCAAACAGGTAGGACAAACCCAAGGCAACACGTAGATTGTCTTGATAGCCATTGTTTTTGGCCAAGTCTTCCATGGCAGCTCCGGCAAGTTTGATTCCGAAGTTCTTGTAGCTGTACTTGACTCCAGCATTGAAGTCTTCACCATCGTATTCAAACTGCAGGGAGAGATCTTTCATGGGTGCCATTTCCAAAGAGGTGAATACCCCATTGAAGAAACGCGATCTTGCTGCCTGACCTACAAATCGGTTGGAACCAACGCCCAGATTCAACATCCAGGGGATTCCCATGAAAACGGCTTGCTTGGAACCTACCAGATAAGGTGAATAGGGTTCGTATGCATCACGGTCAGGATGCGAGTAGAAGGCATCTCCAGAAGTTAACCATTGCATTTTATGCTTGGGGACTGGAGAAAGGATATTGTCCATCCCAATGGCAATTTGGGGGATACGTAGCGTTTCTTCAATAATCTTAACCTTGGCATTGAAGAAATAAACCATCCCGTCAGTTTTGGTATAATCACCGGCAAAAACGCCAAGCTCTACCCGGTCAAGGATTCCGACTCCGATCATGCCATAGGGGGCAAAACCTTCATAGTCACTTTTCCTGTCTGCGGGTGGGATGGGCTTAGCGACATCGCGGTAATACCCAACTAAAAGAAATTCAGCTGCCTTATGTGGTAAAACATAGGCATCCGGTGTGCGCAACATTCCGAGGGTCTGGAAAGGCGCTGCCTGCGCTATGCTAAACACAGCGACCAGAACAATCATGCTCAATATAACTTTTTTCATACTTCCCTCCACCTTTCGGTGTTCTTTCTTATCATGTTTCATCATTCTCATTGACATTTATTTCGTCAAGCGTTTTCTTGGCTTATGGATCAATACACAAACCGAGAACTATTCAAACTGGGCGAAGACATCGCCACCACTCACCTTCTAAGTAGTGGCTACAAGTTAATTTGCCGTAACTACAGAAAAGTCGGTGGCGAGATCGACGTTATTGTCGAAAAAAATCAACGCTTGATTTTTTGCGAAGTCAAAACTCGAACTTCTCACTCTCTATCCACAGCCCTGGCTTCAGTATCCTATCGCAAACAGCAAAGAATAACCAAGACCGCTTTAATATATATTAACGAGAATCCTCAATATGGCAATTATCTGTTTCGTTTTGACGTGCTTGTCGTCTTCTATTATCCCCAAACTGAAACATTCTCCGTAAAACACTTTGAAGATGCTTTTTTGCCGGTTGTTACAGATTAGTTATCCAGTTTTCCGGTATCGAAATCACTACCGACAAATCTTATCCAATCAGGGTTAGAGGCTTCCATATCGTCATTATCTACATAAATCAAACGGTAATTACCGTTCATTTGAATATCAATGAAAAGATACACCGGCTTCTTGCCTTTGGAGTATTTCCATATCTGGTAATCTTTGCGAACAAATCTGCTTTCATCTGAGCTGGTGTCTCTTTGTATGTCGTCAGGTGCACCGTTACGGATGTAGATTCTTCCCATATCAGAAGTCCATCCGCTTTTAAGGTGACCAAAGTTGCGGTTAGCATAGTCCACTCTTTCCTGAACCATACTCAATGCATCTTTGGGGCTTCTGTTTATACTGGATGCCAGGTTTCGCCAAAATTGAGTTCCATAGCGTCTTTTCTTTTCAAGGCTGAAAGAACCCCAATCAGATGGCAGGTTGTTTCCGGTAAAGTATCGCATTAGTGCTGATTCATCATCTGGATTGCTAAACAGGAAAATCTGTTCCTCTGCTTCTTCGTAAAGAATAAACTCGAATTCTCTTTCTTCGTTCCGCTCATCGCTTTGAACCAACACTGTTCCAGAGTACTTACCGGGAGCCAGATCGCTCAAAGGTATCTTCAGGCTAATGCTTTCTGTGGTTCCCTTAGTGTGAAAATCCATATATTCATCCATGACGATCAGAGAATCCTTACTGAGTGACAAATTCAATAAAACGCTTGAATTGGGGGCAGGGACATAGGTTTCCAAATATAAGTGGGCAAAGTCATTTGTGCTTTTATTAATCAGAAATGATGGCTCGGGCTTATAGAGGATGTTGTTGCGTTTGAATTTGGCCAGATACTGAAGGCTGTCGGGACGCACTTCGCTGTCCAGTTCAATATCACTCAGCATGGTGTTTTCGGGTAGTTGGTCCACGGAAAATTCCCAAGCAAAGGTTTTTTGCGAGTTACGATCCTCTGCAGAAAATCTGATCTGATAGCGAGGTTCATCCAAAGTGAAGCTCAACCTGTTCAAATATGATTTTTGGCTGTTGTCGGCATCTGCTTTGTTTTTAATACCAATGTTATCGGTCACTTCCTGTTGAAATAGCATGCTGTCAGCATTGCTGATACTTACATTGACTTTCAACTCAGCAAAATAGCCGTTATTCTGTGCTAAAAAAATCATGCTTCGGTAAGGTACCTGATAATCTATCAATAAAACAGTTTGTTTATCTTTATTCATGAAACGGTTGTGGTCGATAAACATATTCAGCCGTGACTGTGCCGATAGTGGCAGCCAGATCAGCCAAAGAGCTAATAGTCCGCCCAGAACTCTAATACTCTTCATCTTTATTCCTCAAAGTATATTGTCCATAACCCTTGGTATCCGCAAAAATGAACTGCTTGTTCTGCTTGTAGTAATACCAGATGATGTGTGGATACTTGTCCACAGGATAGGTTTCGTTATAAATGTCATCTGGTTCTCCAAACTTGATATATATTCTACCCCGGTCGGAGCTCCACCCCTTCATTTTTTTATGGATGGTGAAAAGCTCATCCGCTGTCAGAACCCGTTGATAGAATTTTTCTCTGGTTTCATTGCGAACTGTTTCCGGGCTGGGGTCATTTACTTTCCAAAATCCCTCAATGGCTTCTGCATATTTGTTTTTGGGTAGTTTGCTCAGAACCTGCCATTCATTTTGGGTTGCAATATATCTGATTTGCTGCATTTGTTCTTCCAAGCTATATCTCAGCGAATAAGAATACCAGGGAGAGAAAAGGAAGGGCTCCATCCTGTATAGGATGTTCTTTTCAAACAGGCTTAGGATGATCTGGTGATCAGCATCATCTTTCAGATAGTCCATGATATTTATACTGATAGGGCTGCTGGGTTTATTGATACTCAGGGTTTGTTTGTCTATCCTGATCCTCAGGCTGTCCGGTTGAAGAGAAAAGCTCTGGATTAAGGATAGCTCATCGAGATCGGAAGCTGCTATCTTGTCGGGGATGAATTGAAATCCTTGACGCCTGGCTAAAATCCAGCCCATACCAATCTCAGTTCCATATTCACCAAGCTCGAAGTGCCGTTTATAATCTCTTTTATCGCCCATGGCCTTGTTTTTCAGTTGAAGCTGCATGTTGTATGAACCCGGTGAAAGCTCCTTGCTTAATTTCACTGGGATTCCAGAATCTTGAAGCCAGTCACGTTTGGGGACGCTGAGGCTCTGGTTAAAACTGGCAACAGTTTTTTTTTTGCTGTTAGTAATCTCTCCGGAGATCACGTAATCAGTTCGATCGTTTCCCTTTTTGAAATTCAAGGAGTTGTAAGGAATGATCATCCACAGATCAACCTGCTTTCCATATTGCTCGTAAATGATCTCCATGGCAACGGCAGGGAAAACGATCAGGAGTAATATAACAAGACTAAGAGTTGTTTTTACCATTGGTCAGTACTCTGATTTGAAAGTCGATTTTCTCTTTTTCCAGCCAGCTCAGCAATCCTTCAGAGGGAAAGAATGTTTTCCGGGATTCCAGCATAAAGCCGGAAAGATCCTCCATGAGTAGCTGGGTTACCAGTTTGAACTCCCCCTTGGAATTGATCATCCATTTCTCCAGTTCGGAAAGGACTCCTTTCTTTACTTGCTCGTGATTGATCTGTATCTTAATCTCGCCTTTCAGGGTCTCGTTGATCGCTTCAAAAGGCATGATAGTTTGAGGCAGAACTCTCAGGATGCCATCATCGTTATTATTGAAATTGGATTTATTGCCAATTATATAATGAACGCGTCCGATCTCAATCTGATGCATAAACTTGTTAAAATCCTTATTGAAAAGCGGAACTTCGAACTTTCCGCTGAGATCTTCGTATTCCACGAAGGCGATTGGGTTATTCTTATTATCCTTCTTTTTACTGATTCCGCTTACTATTCCGGCGATCAGTAGTTCACCATTGCTTTTGGCTTTTCCAGTCTGCGAATTGGCATTGCTGAGGTATTTGACGAGGCGCTTATATTCAAACAACGGATGCCCGCTCATATAAAAACCCAGCACGTTCTTTTCCATATCAAGCTGGTGCAGGTAAGTCCATGGTTCAACTGCGGGCAAAGGTGGGTAATATTCGCTATCTTCATCGTCGCTGCCCAGCAAGTCAAAGAGTGAAGTCTGCCCTTTTTTCCTGTCGCGCTGTTCATTGCTGCTGAACTGTAGTGCTTGTTCGATAACTTCCCATTTCTGAGCCCGGCTGCCTTCCAGTTCATCCATCGCTCCAGATGCGATCAAGCTTTCCAGCACGGTTTTATTTACGCTGCTGCTATCCATGCGTTTGCAGAAGGCAAAGATATTGGTATAGGCTCCCGTGCTTGTTCTATCTTCGATGATGGCTCTCATGGCAGCTTCACCGAGGTTCTTAATTGCTCGCAGACCAAAAAGGACTTCTTTGCCATGCACGCTGAATTCACTTTCGCTACGGTTGAGGTTGGGCGGGATGATTTTTATGCCCATCGCTTTACAAACTTCGATCTTATTTGGGATTTCTGCGGGTTCATCTTCCAGGGAAAGCAATGCGGCCATGAATTCAACCGGATAATAGGCTTTCAGATAGGCTGTTTGATAGGCCACCAGGGCATAGCAGGTGGCATGCGATTTGTTGAAGGCATATTCGGCAAAACGTAGCCAGTCTTGCCATATCTTTTCTATAGTGTCTTCAGGAACTCCGTTGGCTTTGGCACCAGCCACAATCTTTTCCCGGTATTTCATCATCAGATCTGTCTTTTTTTTACCCATGGCTTTACGCAGCATATCTGCTTCGCCGCGGGTAAGACCACCAAGTTCGCGGGAAATCTGCATTACTTGCTCTTGGTAAACTGTAACGCCATAAGTTTCTTTCAAGGCGTTTTCCACTAACGGGTGATCATAAACCACTTTTTCTCTACCATATTTGCGGGCAATATAGCTATCAATGAATTGCATGGGTCCGGGACGGTAGAGGGCGACCATGGCGATTAAATCTTCGAACATATTCGGCTTCAAATCAATCAGGTATTTGCGCATTCCATCGGATTCAAACTGGAAAACACCGTCAGTTTCGCCTTTACCCAGCAGTGCCAGAACTTTCTTATCGCTAATACTTATCTTGTTTATGTCAATTTCTATGCCCTGTGATTGCCTTACCAAATCTATGGTTTTTTGAATCAGGGTTAGGGTCTTTAGTCCCAGAATATCCATTTTCAACATTTTCAGGTCATCCAGCCATTTCCCTTCATATTGAACCAGGACTACCTTCTCGTTATCTTTCTGGATGCTGCAGGCCAAGGGAACATATTCTGTAAGGTCGCCAGGTGCGATCACAACCCCTGCGGCATGAATTCCGGTTTGGCGAACCAGACCTTCCAGCACTTTGGAATGTGTAAAAATGCTCTGATAAAGATCGTTGTTTTTGATCAAAGAAGCGAATTCCGGATATTCTTTAACGGCTTCGTCCAGGCTTTTTGCTGCTCCTGTAATTGTTTTTGTAATGGCATTGGCTTCTGAAGCCGGAACGCTGAGAACCCGGGCTACATCTTTGATAACCGACTTGGCCCCCAGAGTTCCAAAGGTAATAATCTGTGTAACGCTATCTCTGCCAAAGCGTTGAACTATATAGTCTATTACCTTGCTACGACCTTGGGCACAAAAATCAATATCAATATCTGGCATACTGATTCGGTCGGGATTCAGAAAACGTTCGAAAAGCAGTCCATATTTGAGGGGGTCTATCAACGTGATATCAAGCAGATACGCGATGATGCTTCCAGCTGCTGATCCACGTCCAGGGCCTACCGGTACATTCTGCAGACGGGCATTGTCGATAATGTCTTTTACTACCAGAAAATAGCCATTGAAGCCCATACGATCAATAACGCCAAGCTCGAATTCAATCCGTTCAGTTACTTCGGCTTTCATCTCGGGATACTTGATCCTGGCTTGCTCATAACATAGATGCCGCAGATATTCACCCATGGTGGAAAACTCGGGTGGCGTTTCCACCTTGGGCAATAGGAACTTGTCATAGCGAAATTCCAAGTCTATCTGATCGGCTATTTTCAAGGTATTTGCATAGGCTTCTGGCACTTCGGGATGGATGTTTCGCATTTCCTCGGGGGACTTGAAATAAAGTTGATTGGTATTATATCTCATCCGGGCAGGATCGTTCAGCAGTTTTCCGGTTTGAATACACAGCAGGATGTCATGCGCCTCATAATCGCTCTGATGCAAGTAATGGCAGTCATTGGTGAGTACCATGGGGATCTCGAGTTCTCTGGCCAGACCTATCAAGCGTGGCATGGAGTTTTTTTCCGAGTCCAGTCCATGATCCTGGATCTCGATATAGAAGCGGTCCCCAAAAAGTTCTTTATACCATAAAGCGGTATCCTTGGCTTGCTTCATCCTGTCATTCAGGATCAGGGAGGGAATTTCCCCTTTCACGCAGGCTGAAAGACAGATCAGGCCTTCATTGTATTGTTGAAGCAGGGCTTTGGTAATGCGTGGTTTATAATAGAAGCCCTTTATATAGGAAAGTGAGGAAAGCTTCATCAGGTTTTTATAGCCGGTGTAGTCTTTGGCGAGCAGGATAAGATGATGGCGGGTATCATTTTTACTGGCTTCGCTTTCCAGGTCGCCTCCGATAATGTAGGCTTCAATGCCAATGATGGGCTTAATACCTGCGTTTCGGGCTGTGTGATAGAAGTCTATCACTCCAAAGAGGTTACCATGGTCGGTGATTGCAACTGCCGGCATACCATATTCTTTGGCCAGCTCAATCATTCTATCCACCCGGCAGGCACCGTCTAATAAACTGTATTGTGTATGGTTATGCAAATGCACGAAAGACATCTTAGAGCTCCAGTTATTCTTCAAGACAGAGATATTTGGGCGGCCTGATTCTGTCAAAGAATATCTTGCCGATTCCGGGAGATTTTGCCCAGATCATACCGCTATCATACCACATGAGCATGTGGTATGATAGCGGTATGATCTGGGTTAATCCCCTGCTGTGTAGAATTCACAGAAGTGAAATTGGTTGCTAGTGTCATGTCAAGCATAGGGAAGCCGATCTCCCGATCGGCTTGTGGCAAACGGTAGATTGCCACCTCAATAATGCTTGCGACATACAAGTTTTTGACACAACACTAGATGAGAATAAACAGGACTACGATTTGTTGCTAAGGGCAACGGTCTTTCAAAATATAGCTGCCTAAGCGATGAATTTTCTAAAACCAAAGATAACAGGCATTCCCCCAAAAAATCGGATGTTGATAACTGTATTAAGCAGTAATA
>CAZNGW010000025.1:0-31764 GCA_964572925.1 uncultured Candidatus Cloacimonas sp.
TGGTTATTGGTCTGTCAGGCGGGATAGACTCTGCCTTGTCCGCAGCTTTGGCTGTGGCAGCCGTTGGCAAGGAACGGGTTTATTCTTATAATATTCCGTATAGCAGAAGCCACCCCGACAGTGCAAATGATGCTGCATTAGTGGCATCCCACCTTCAATTAGAGCATACCAGCATCGAACTTACCTGTTTTACTGACAGTTATTTTGATAGTTACGCACCAGAAGCAGACCGTTTACGCAAGGGTAACTGGATGGCCAGAATCAGGATGAACGTCCTATACGACCAGGCTGCCAAACATAGGGCACTGGTGGTTGGAACGGGTAACCGCACTGAACTGCTGGTAGGATACTGCACCCAATATGGTGATTCTGCCTGTGCTTTTGAACCAATTGGACATCTTTACAAGACTGAGGTATGGGCTATGGCACGTGAACTCGGGTTGCCGGAAAAGGTGATCAACAAAGTTCCTACGGCTGATCTATGGGAAGGCCAGAGCGATGAAGGCGAACTGGGAATCACATATCCTGAATTAGACAAGATCCTTATGCACATTACTGAACCGGAAAGATATCCAGTATGTGATTCTCGGCCAGAATCTATTGAAAGAGTAAAAAGTTTGATCCTTAGATCGGAATTCAAACGAAATATGCCCCCGGTATTGGCGAGGATCGAATGCTGAAACTTTTCAAGACCACACGCTGCCAGAGGTGCTACACAGAACGTTTTTTGCGGGATTGCCCCCGCAAAGATAAAAAAACCTGCTGGCGTTGCTGCAATGAGCTTCGCTGCGATGGCAAATGCCCTGGCGAATGCCCATATACACCCCAAAACGTGGAAGGCAGCCCCTTCCCGTCTTTCAAGGCTGATTCACGGAACGAAAGTGAGCATGCCCTGAAGCTATATATTGATCTCTGGATAGGACGCCAGAACCTCAGTTTAGACCTGCGCACCCCACTCTCATTGGCCTCCGAGAATCCCAAACAACTTCTTTCCTGGCTGAGCGGATTCAAGTATCCTGGCAACTTCCCCTTGGAATACCTGATGCAGAAACTAAGCCTGGCTCATGAACCAATTGTCACTGAAGCAGATCCGGAGAACGTTGTGGAGGAATACCTTAATAACCTGATTAAGCTTGAATACGGCAATCTTAGGCAGTGGACGATCAATAGCAACAAGCTACCAGACCTGGACGAGCGCTATGTTGAGCTAATCAAAGGCGTTCCCACCCTCGGAAAAATCGATACCTACACCATTCTGCAAAGTGGTCTTGGCGAAGATGGAATCAGCGCAATTGTTTATGTGGAGTTGAATCACAAGACCGATTGGACTTTTATCCTGTCCAATAGAAACAGACTATGGCAGTTAAGACAAAATATCGCCGGTAACCCCAAACTATATTTTGAACAGAATAATAGCTATACAGCGATCGCCGAAGCCCTGGGAAAAGCCGAAGATGCGAAAGCCTGGGACTATCTGGAAGCAGCTTTTTCCCACTATCCCGACAGTGCCGACCTTTTTTATTACCGGGCTCTGTATTGGCAATTAGTGAAGCAAGCCGACAAAGCCACCGTGGATTTTTTCAATGCCTTTGCCCTGGATAATGGTTGGCCAGAACCCTTATTTCATCTGGGTGCGATCTACCTGGCCAAAAAAGACTTTGCTCAGGCTGAGTTGTGGCTGAAGGAACTGGTGCAGCTCCAACCAGACAATCCAAATGCCCGAAATAACCTGGCTGCTGCCTATGCCGGTCAGGGAAACTATCTGGAAGCCAAAAAGCTTTGGCAGGAGCTGGTTGATAAATACCCAGGTTTTGAATTAGCCGGTAAAAACCTAGAGCTAATACAAGGAAAGCAATAAGAGTGGACACAGCCACTATTCAACAATACATGAGATTGGCGATTCAGACGGCGGAAAAAGCCCGCGGAAAATGCTCACCCAATCCCTTTGTGGGAGCAGTAATCGTTAAACATGACAACATAGTTTCAAAGGGATGGACGCAAAGTTATGGATCGGATCATGCAGAAATCCAAGCTCTGAAAAAAGCGGGGAAGGATGCAAGAAACGCAGATTTATTCGTAACTCTTGAACCATGCTCGCATTATGGTAAAACCCCTCCCTGTGCCTTGGCGATCATCAATTCCGGGATAAAAAGAGTGTTCATTGGAATCGAAGATCCAAACCCATTGGTAGCAGGCAAAGGGATTGGCTTGTTGAAAGCTTCCGGAATCGAGGTTCAGTCTGGAATTCTTGTCGACAGAATTACGCGCCAGTTGGAAGAATACCTATGCTACATAATAAAACAAAGACCTTTTGTCACATTGAAAACCGCACTATCCCTGGATGGCAAGTTTTCGGCAATGGATGGCTCTTCGCGCTGGATTACTGGAGAAAAAGCCAGAGCTTATGTTCACCGGCTGCGTAGCGAGCAGGATGTGATCCTCACCGGAATCAAAACAGTCCTGGTTGATGATCCGCTATTGAATGTGCGGTTGCCGGGCAAGCGCAAACAACCTCTCAGGGCAGTATTGGATCCGCTGCTACAAATACCTTTATCCAGTAAGCTTGTGCAGTCAGCCTCACAAAGTCCTGTATTGATTTTCTCTTCAGTTGAACAAACTCCCAACGAAAAAGCCCTGAAACTTGCTCAGGCTGGAGTTCAGCTATGTAACCTGCCTTTGCAGGATGGCCTTTTCAACCCTGCAGATGTCATTGGGGAGCTGTATAACCGGAGATTTTATTCCGTGTTACTGGAAACAGGTAGTCTGTTGGCCGAAAGTTTTTTGCGTTTCGCCTTGGTTGACAAATTCAAGCTGTTCTATGGCCCACTTATACTGGGTGGCAACAACAGCCCCTTCCCAACTCTGGGTTTGGCAAACATGGCTAATGCCATCAATTTGAAAGAGATAACGCTGCGCAGATTTAAAGATGACTTCCTTGTAACAGCCTATCCCGTTATGGATTGAAAGTTTGTTTTTCATTTGAACAGCTTTAGATTATCCTACAAAGAAACTCATTTCCCATTAGGAGGAATAAATGAAAGTAATCCATTATGATCAGGTCGAACTTGAGCCTGTTTATGCAGAAGGCGCAGAAGGCGCTCAGATCCGCTGGCTGATCGCTCAGAAAGACGGTGCTCCAAACTTCGCCATGCGCATGTTTGAGGTTGCTCCCGGCGGTCATACTCCCTATCATCAGCATGATTGGGAGCATGAACTTTATTGCCTTTCAGGCTCAGGAGCTTTGGTTACGGAACGGGGTGAGATTAGCTTTGGCGAAAATGACGTGATGTTTGTTGATCCCAATCTGATGCATGCGTTCAAGAATACCGGCCAAACAACCTTGAAGTTTCTGTGTTTGATCCCCCACGAACAACCTGTGGTGAAAAAAACCGTGAATCCCTTTGCCGACGAAACCGCTAATAACTGCTAAGGAAAAATAAAGTGAACGAAAAAAACAAAAAATACCTCTTCGACCTCTTGCAAGCTCCCAGTCCCTCAGGATTTGAAGCACCGGCTCAGGCTATCACCAAAGCCTATCTGAAAGGAAGTTGCGATGAGATTATCAGTGACCTGAACGGCAATCTGATCGCATTTAAAAAAGGCACCGGCAAGCACAAGATCATGGTGGTAGGACACGCCGATGAGATTGGCTTCATCATCAATTATATTGATGAACAAGGCTATCTTTATGTAAAAACTCTTGGCGGTTTCGACGTTAATCTGCTGCCTGGCCTGAGAGTTGACATTAATCATGAAGGAAACGTTGTTCGCGGCATAATAGGTAAAAAGCCCATCCACATGATGCGGGGAGGTGACGATAACCCAAAGCTGAAGATTGAAGATCTGTGGATTGATATCGGTGCAGCCAGCAAAGAAGAAGCGCTTAAGAGAGTAGCCATAGGCGATACTATCACCTATAGTTCCCAGATCGAGCATTTGACCGATGATCTGATCGTGAGTAAAGCCACCGATAACAAGGTTGGCGTTTATATCGCCGCTGCCGTAATGCAAGAACTTGCCAAGAAGAAAATTAACGCCAGTTACTATGCTGTGGCGTCGGTTGGTGAAGAAACCACCATGAAAGGTGCAAGAACCAGTGCTTATCGCATTGAGCCGGATATTGCCATCGCCGTAGACGTAACCTTCACTTCGGATATTCCGGGTTCAGATAAACGGATTTATGGTGATGTTGGTTTGGCTAAAGGGCCAACCCTTTCCCTTGGCGCAGCTTTGCATCCAGCAGTAAATAAAAAGCTTATGGAACTGGCAAAAAAACATGATATCCCGGTTCAAACAGAAATTGCAGCATCGGGAACGGGAACTGATGCCGATGCGATTCATGGCTTGAAAACCGGGACGGCAACAGCTGTTTTGGGCATTCCCAACCGCTATATGCATTCACCCAATGAAGTGATCTCACTTAGCGACCTGGACAAAGCGGTTAAGTTGATAGCTGAATTTGTGAAGGACATCGACGACAAGTTCAAACTGGAAAGGTAAAAAAAACAGTTGACTTAGCACCCCTGCCAGCATTTTTGGCATAAAATTGCCTTATTATCGGTTGTAATAATCAAAGGAGTATAGAATGGCAAAGAACTTTCGTGGTAAAGGGATCAAAAACCTACCCGCTCACGGACGCGGTGAATGCCCTGCCTGTCATCGCACCGGGGTAAAGGTTTTACACGAAGTGAAAGTTGCAGACAAAACCATCAAGGTTTGTAAAGTCTGCAAAGGCATTTCTCCCGAAAAACTAAGCGCATAACGTTGAGCATAAGCCCGGAGCTTAAAACGAAGCACCGTAAACCAATTCGCATGCGGTTTCCGGTAGCCGTTTTAAGCTCCGCTTTTTTTATTCTGTGAAAGCTCTGAAAGCCTTAGGGCAAAACTTTCTGAATGATCCTGCCATAGCAGCACAGATCGCCACTTTGGGTGAACTTAAAGAAGGTGACCGGGTTTGGGAAATTGGTCCCGGCCTGGGAATTCTAACCGACGAGATTCTGTCCTACCGGGTTCAGCTAAGGGCTTTTGAGCTTGACCGCAGGTTGCCTGATTACTTAAGTAATAAGTATTCAAACAATGTCTGTTTTGAGTTCGGAGATGTTCTTCAAGCAGATTGGCCAGCCTTGATTGAACAGGACAAAGCTCCCCTCAAGCTGATTGCCAATATACCCTATCAGATCACTTCACCCTTGCTGCATAAGTTGGAGCAGTATGCCTCTTCATTTGTTCTCATCGTGTTGATGCTACAGAAAGAGGTAGCTGAGCGCCTTTGTGCAAGACCCGGAACCAAAGACTACGCTCCGTTAACGATCAGGTTGAGGCTGTGGTTTGAGATCAGAAAAGTGATAAATGTTGGCAGAGAGAAGTTCGATCCCATCCCCAAGGTTGATTCTGCAGTGGTAGTTATCACTCCCAGGCAGGATAAACCCCTGATCAAAAATCCTGAGGTTTTTCACAGGCTGGTGAATGCGGCCTTTGCCCATCGCCGCAAGAATCTGAACAATAACCTGGTTGCCTTAATCGGCAAAGAAAAAACTCTGGAACTACAGAGAAGCTCAAAGATAGATTTTACCCGTCGGGGAGAAAGCCTTGAAGAAGCTGAGTTTATTAGGCTTAGTGAGCTTATGGCTGCTCTGTAGTTCGCTTACCGCTCAGAGCCAGGGACTGGATTTCTATCTATACAGCAGCGATCAGGTACGCAGCCTGGAGAACAATCTGGAGTACTATTTCCATCCATTCGCCAATAGCAGTTTCAAACTTAGTGGGCAAAGCAACCTCGAAAATCGGTTGAATTTCAATCAGGAAAGCAAAAACGCCATATTAAATCTGGGACTCAGCATCGAGGCTAATAAACTGCTGCACAGGTTCAGCTCAGACTATTCCACCCTCTTCGACCAAAGCGACTTGGAACCTTCACCATACATAAATAAAACCGCCACTTTGGGTTATGAATTAAGCTACAACCCCTTGGACAGCCTTTCACTCGACTTTTTCAGTGAAGGGATCTTTCGCCGTGAGCAAGATCGCTACGTTAGCAACAAGCATCTATCCAGCAGGGGCTATACCCTGGGATCAAAAACAAGAATGGGGCTGGTTTGGCAAGGAACCTCGCTGGGGCTGTATGGCCAGGCCAAACGCAATAAAATGGCCTGGCAGGCCTTTGATGACGCCTTGTGCAGTTTGAATCTTAATCACCTTTCAGAAAACTTCAATCTTGACAGCCAAAGCAGCCTGAGTTATCGGGATGAGGATATCTACGTTCTTCAGGCCCCTGCTGTTCAGAACGAACAAAGCTACTATCGGTTGTCAGACACGCAACAAAGAACCGGTTTTAACTGGTCAACGCATCTCAATGCCAATCCACGCAGCGATCTAAAACTAACGCTTTCAGATGATTATGCGCTTGATCACACATCTTATATTCAATCACCAGAGCGGGGGAGCGAGGATTATCAGAATATCGCTCAACTAAATATTAAATGGGAAATACACCCCAGACTGAGTATCGATATTATTGGCGGACACCAATATGCCATAAAGGTCTATGATGCGATTCGAAACGGCCGGAGGACAGAATTCCGGCAGATCGGAAGCCGTTTCGCCTGGGAATATGCTGATTATGATTCCCTTATAGCCCTTACCAATCTTGATTTGCAAATCGTTACTTTTCCTTACGATAACAATAAATGGGACAACGATCTGCTTACCAGAAGCTACAAACTGGGCTGGAAGCATTATTATAAAGAACGCATCAAACTGGGTAACTGGCTGGGTTACGGACAGCGCGAAGACGTATATATCGATTCCTTGCTTTCTGCAAATAACAAAATGATAACCAGTTATACACTTGCACCAGAATGCCAGATCCTGCTGGGGGATCGCCTGATGTTCAGCCAAGTTTATCAGTTGCGCTCCGAATACAGTGATTTTATCTTCGATACGGGTAAGCAAAACAGCTTTTTCCGACAGCTCAGTTATAAATTCAACCTGATTTTCGACACTTTTCCGTTGATTGCCAGGTTCCAGGATCCCATCTGGCTTTCTCTTCCCTATCGCAATAGCCCAAACAACGCTGTTTCGCTGGATTTGGGTTTTGCCTACGAAGAAAACCAGTATGCCAACGAGCGAACCGGATTCTATGAACTATATACCAAAAACAAGCGCTGGACAAGCTCTTTAAGCCTCAGACAGGATATCGGAAGTTTTTATTGGTCCCTTACCCCAAAATTCTCTTGGGGAACCTGGACAGAATACAATGCCGAATTGGCCCTGGCCTGGGAATTCAACAACCAGTCTCAGGTATATTTTTCACTGTCTCCCTACGCAGAAGACCTGGCTGACATCAATTGGCGCAGTTCAACCAATCTGAACCTAAGATTCTAAATAAACTCAATCTCCTCTACGGCAACAGCGAAATCCTATGCTGCCAGCCAAATCGCAGGCGGGATCAAACGCCGCAGAAGCGTATCTGTTACAAGCTCCGGGAGGAGAATACCAACTGCCACCTCTAATACTTCTACTTTGGTTTTTGGGGCTATCACCAACCGCAGAACCTTTGTCATCCTGCTTCAAATCCCAGCACCATTCCCATAAATTACCGCTCAGGTCATAGAAGCCCAGCTCATTTGTTGCTTTGGTCCCCACGGGATGAACGCTATGCCCAGAGTTTTCATTACACCAGCATACTTCTTCCCAGTCATTGGAACCGCTGTAAAGATAATTATGGCTTTGCTGGCCTCCCAGATAGGCGTAGAGCGATTCCATTTCCCTGGGCAATCTATAACCATCTGCAGCCCAGTTACATGCTACCAAGCCACTTTGACTGGCTTCCTGCCCATAATCCGCTGGCCAGTTTTCAGGATTTGTGCCACAGCCTGCAAAGGTGTAAACAGGGTTAAGGCCATCCAACAGACTACGCCGGTTGCAATATTCCACCGCTTTCAACCAGGAGACGTAGTAAACCGGATACCTGCTTTGTTTGACAGAAAACGGAAGCGAGCCCATCACCGCATAATAATCTTCCTGAGTAACTTCGGTTTTATCAAGATAAAATGAATCCAGGCTAATCTGGCTTATCCCATCGAAAAAGGATCCGCCTTGCACAAAGATCATTTCTGGCTGGGCATGGGGAATATTATATTGCCGTAATGATACCGGGCTTGGATTCCAGTTCTCTTTGTAAGCTCTGGCTTTAACTGTTTTCCTGCCAATTCCGGAAAGGGTAAAGGGTGATGAATAAAGCGGAGAAGCCAAGCCTGGATCGGAACCATCTGTGGTATAGCGAATCTCAGCATCGGAAGTGGCAACAGACATAATGACCGTGTGTTCCGGGGGAAGATTGCCGCCTTCGGGAAGGATTTCCACGGCAGCGACAGTATTTTCATATAGCGGTTTTGTGGTGTGTTCGCAACCTGCCACCAGGAAAAAGACGCAGATCAGGATATAGCCGACAACGTGTTTCACGATATTTCCTTCTGAGGTTTATTACATATTATGCTTTGGATTTCGATTACGAAAATATGTCAATCATTTTGTTTACCTATATCAACCAATATCTCATTAATTGTAAGTTACCCGATTCGATTGACCTGAATCTTCTCTATCTGGCCGTCATGCATGTTGTTATGAAGCAAGTATGGCCAGTGAATCGCTTTTGAAGAGCCTGGGGCATCGCATTTTGATTGACAGAAACACCCTCATTGAATTGATTGGCTTTGCCAGGCACAGCGCAATGGCCGAGAGTGAATCATGTCAGATCAGGAATGAAGCAGCATTAAGCTTATCCGGTCATGTGTCGTTGTCAGCCTGGCATTTTCTTTTCACATGCATCCCCCTTTGCCTATCCATACTTCTTAGGCACCCCAACCCCCCTCCCTGCCCTCCCTCATTCCTCTCTCATTCCATACGGGTGGGTTGAGGGTGGATATGGCGTGGGATTCGGGAGGCGAAGAAGGAAGGAGCAAGAAAAGACCTGGATTTAAGATAAATAGGCTACACAACGCAGCAGGCTGAGGAAAAAACATAAATTGAGTTGACCAAATAGCCGGGCTATGGAAAAATTGGCTTAAAATGTGCTTTAACTACGTTAAGATAAATTACATAACAAGATGGAAGTTTAATATGAAGAGATTATTGCTGCTCCTCACGCTGGTGGCGATTACCGCCGGACTATGCGCCTGGCCGGTAAGGATTCAGAGCTGGGATCTGGACAAGGACATTAAAATCCTGAACCAAAACAGGTTTAGCATAGATTACGTGAACCGCACCAATGGCGTTATCCACGTATATGTGCGGGATACTAATGAAGAGGACAAGCTATTCTCCCTGGGTTTCACTGGCCAGAGAATGCCCGATCTGGCCAGGGAGTATGCCCTGCAGCTATGGGAAGAAACCAAGGATACAAAAGACCCCATGCGCGCTTATTTTACACTGGACGAATACAACAACTTCATGCAACAGACTGCTGCTCAATATCCCAATCTATGTCAATTGGTGCAATTCGGAACTTCTGTGCAGGGCAGACCACTTTATTTTTTAAAAATAACGGACAACCCAAGCCAGGAAGAAAACGAACCGGAACTGAAATATGTGGGCTCGATACATGGTGATGAAGTGGTTGGTTACGATATGCTGATCCGCCTTATCCAGCTTCTCACCTCCCAATATGGTACAAACACCCGCATTACAAATATCGTGAATAACACGGAAATCTGGATAAATCCGATGTTCAATCCTGATGGAAATGCCTTGGTGCAGCGCTATAACGCCAATGGGGTTGACCTGAACCGGAACTTCCCCACTCCAACCGGAAATCAACATCCAGACGGCTATGCCACACAGGTGGAAAACATTGCCATGATGGATTTTAGCAATGCCCATGATTTTGACCTTAGTATAAACTTCCATGGTGGTTCTTTGGTGATCAATTACCCTTGGGACTACACCTATACTCTGGCACCCGATGACGCTTTGTTGCATGAAATGGCTCTTACCTATTCACGTCAAAACACCCCTATGTATAACAGCACAGAATTCCCGCAAGGTGTTACAAATGGAGCAGCCTGGTATGTTATCGACGGTGGAATGCAAGACTGGAATTACTTTTACACAGATTGTTTTGAACTAACAGGTGAAATAAGTAATGTTAAGTGGCCACCTGCAAGCCAATTGGACACTTTTTGGGCTCAAAACCAGGAATCCCTGCTTCAATATCTGGAGTTTGCCCAAAGAGGTGTGCACGGCCTGGTAACCGATCCTGACGGAACTCCTTTGCAAGCCAATATCACCGTTGCCGGAAACGCCAAAGTAGTAAAAACCGATCTGCCATTGGGAGATTACCACCGTTTGCTCTTGGCTGGAACATATCAACTCACTGCATCTGCAACGGGTTACATCTCGCAGTCAGTAACGGTTACTGTGCCAGCAGGCGGAAACATTTCTCAGGATTTTTGCCTTGCACCTGCACTGTTAACTAATTGCAAAGGACAAATTCGTGATCTGCAGGGATATCCTGTGTCCGGTGCATCTGTTTCGGTTCAGGCCAGTCCTCTCCTGACTGTGCAGTCCGATGCCCAGGGATTGTTTCAGTTAAACAGCATCTACGAAGGAAGCTATCCGATCATGATCACTGCTTCCGGCTTTGCTGCTTTTTTAGGAACCCTGAACGTGGATAGCGATTATCAGAACAATAATATCATCGTTCTGCAACAGCCCTTATTCACAGATAATTTTGAAAACGGAATGGGAAATTGGACTGCTACAGGTAACTGGGGCATTGTTTCGAATAGCGGAAGCAATGTTCTAACAGATTCTCCCACAGGTAATTATAGCAACAACCAAAACCGAACTTGCCGCCTTACCAATCCTTTAAGCATGAACGGAGTATCCAACGCCAGCCTCTCTTTCCGCTGCAAATATGCCCTGGAAAACGGATACGACTTTGTTTATGTGGAAACCTCTCCCGATAATAGCACCTGGACACAACTCGGTTCCTTTACCGGAACGCAAAGTGCCTGGACAATGCAATACTTCAGCCTGAACAGTTATACAAGCGGCAACCTGTATCTGCGCTTTCGCCTGGCTACCGACACCAGCCAGACAGCTGACGGCATTTATATTGACGATCTGCAAATCTCCGGAATCAACAGCAATGTGCCAGTATACGGAGATATAAACGGAAACGGGATAATCAATAACGAAGATATTCAAGCAATTTTGGATTATGCTGTTGGGGGCAATCCTCTCCCTGATATGGATCCTGTCCCATGGGAAACCTACCGGATCACAAATGCCAACGCCGATGCCGATCAGGAAGTAAGTGCTTTCGATGGTTATCTGATTATGAAAGCCACATCTGATCCATTCTACCGTTTGCCTGTGCAGTCTGGAATCCCTGAAGCTGTAAATGATCCACTATTAAATGTTGAGTTCCATAATGAAACGCTAACGCTACGTTTTATTTATGGTTACAATTTGAGGTCTGTCCAGTTGACCACATATCCTGCCCAGATCCTGGATACTCAGTTCAGTCCGGAAATAACGGGAATATCTTATACCAGCCTGTGGGAGCCGGAAGAACGCTTTGCTTTTATTGTTCTGGATAGCAATGATACTCAGGAACTAAATATAACGGTTCCTCCCGACAGCCCCAGTTTCCTGTTGATCGCATCTATCAATGGCACTCCCTCCACCACTGTCCAAATCAATCCTGGTAGCGCAGTTCAGGATGAACAGATTCCCATGCTCCAAACCGCGCTGCTCCCCAATCTTCCCAATCCCTTCAATCCTTCCACCACCCTGTTCTTTACCCTGTCCGAGCCTTCACAGAAAACTGAGCTTTATATCTATAACTTGAAAGGCCAAAAAGTAAGAAGCATACTGAAGGAAGCCCTACCTGAAGGAAAACACAGCGTGGTATGGGATGGCAAGGACGAAAGTGGTAAAGCGGTTGGCAGTGGAGTATATTTTGTCCGGCTGTCCGCCAATGAGCGCACTGATACCCGTAAGATACTCTTGAGTAAATAAATATGAACAAATATATAATCCTGTGTGTCCTATTGATTTGCCTAACTTTATGTTACAGTTGCAAAAAGGAATCTTCAACCCCAGAACCAGAAAAGCCAGAGTATAGTTTTCGTCAGGACGGAGACTTGGAAGTTTTCGGTAAGGATAACAAGCTGAAAACCACATTCCGAATTGAGATCGTGGAGTCTGAAGAGGATGTGATGCGTGGTTTGAAATACCGTGAAAGCATGGATGACGATGCTGGAATGCTGTTTATCTTTGAAACTCCTGATCTCTATGATTTTTGGATGCAGGATACCTATCTGCCCTTGGATATGCTGTTTATTGCTTCCGACGGTACAATCAATGAGATCCATGAAAATGCGGTTCCATTCAGCGAAGAGCGTATCCACCCCACTGTGATTCATCAATATGTGCTGGAAATAAAAGCCGGCATAGTAAAAAAAACCAATATCCAGAGTGGAGACAAGATTACGTGGAAAAGACTGTAAGTATCATCCTGGCACTGTTTATGCTATTGCTTTTTGCCTGCAAAGCCAGGCCCGAAGATCAGCCCTCTGATGAATATTATCCTGAAACTGCAGAGCACAATAGGATTCAAAGCACACCCCGATCTGACAGCAGCGATGCTGCAAGCCTCGACCTAAAAGAGCTGAAAGCTTATCAATACAGTTGGTCGGAAAGCGATAAAATGCCTCCTTTGGTGGTTGTAATAGATGATTTTGGCCAGAATGCCGGACAGCTTTTAGATGATTTTACCACCTTACCTAAAGAAATCGCCTTTGCCATTCTGCCTGATCTCCCCCACACTCAAACAGTTGCCCGGCTTGCAGATAGAACCGGACATGAAGTTCTAATACACATTCCAATGCAGGCTGAGGGTTCTGCCAATCCCGGAAAACGCTATATCAAAAAAGGTATGGAGAAAGCAGAGATATCCGATCTGTTACAGGATTTCTTTGCCCAAGTTCCCAATGCCATTGCAGCCAACAACCATATGGGTTCAGCTACGACTGCGGACTACAAAACAATTTATGCTGTGCTGGGTGAATTGCAGGAACTTGGTCTGTACTTTTTGGACAGCGCCACCACCGGTAAAAGCGCCGTCCCCAGTGCAGCAGCCAATCTTAATCTCAAAACTGCGAAAAGGGATATTTTCCTGGACGTTCCCGATAATAGCGATGCCACTTTGATAGCAAAGATCCAGAGTCTGGGCAAATACAAGGGCCGAAACGAACCTATAGTGATTATTACACATTGCCACAACCGGGACAAACTGAACGCTCTGCATAAATTCCTGGCACAGGTTTCGGATATGGGAATAGAGCTGATCCCGCCCTCAAAGCTTTTCCGCAAACTGTCTCCTCCAACCTGATCCGAGTTAAGTCCGAACTTTGCACTTATATCCAGTTTATCTAACAAACTGGCAAGCAGACTATTTCCCAGCATTTTTTTCTTGCCTTACCGGCAGTAGCTCATTAGCATATCTACTTAGTTGATGTGTTTGTGTAGAAACCAATTATTCAAGGATAACCTTCCCGAGAGTTATTGCAGATACGCTAACATAAATAATTGATAATGAAAAGGATATACTATATGAACAGCCTGGTGCGATTCTGTAAATACATTAAAGCCAATTCCAAATTCGACGCTGAAGAATTAAAAAAAGTTATAGAAACCATCGTGGCTTCAGGAGAAAATACCCCTTCCGCCCTGGCCCGAATTCTGATCAATGACTATGGCTACGATCCCGATGAAATGCACAGAGCCGTTGCCAAGTATTATGCTTTTGGAGAGGTAAACGTAAATCCAGATGCCTTGGACAAGAACCAGATCTGCCTGATCAAATTCCTGCACGAGCGCATTGAGCATGGACTGCTGACAAGGCTTTTGGAAGCGCATATCTTCCCCTACAAACTGGTTGGGAAAAACCTGGATATTGTCCAGGTATTGGTTTCCGATACCACTCTGCCCTTAATTCGCTCTTTAGAAGAATTGATCCCCTTTAAAACTATTGAGATTAGTTGGGCCCCCAAAGCCACCATTTTGAGCCTGATTGAGAAATCAAAACTCCCCATGGAGTTTTGCCAGATTATGCGTAAAAGCGAACAAACCATCCTCGATAGCAGTAAACCAGCCGATAAACTTGATAATAACGCCATCGAAGAAGAGATCAATAAAGGCTTTTTGCAGGAACTATTCGATAATGTGCTGGTAGATGCTGTTCGTAATGATGCCTCAGATATTCACATCATCCCCAGCGGGAAAAAATCAGTGGAGATTTACATTAGAATTGACGGAAAACTGAAACTATGGCTTCGGAGAGAAAACACACCCGAAGAAGCCGTAGCCGCAGTGGTCAAAGACCGTACCCTGGGCGTTGACAGGTTTATTCAGGATAAAGCTCAGGACGGATATACTCAGAAAGTTATCGACGGACACCTGATCCGTTTCCGCATTTCAGTGTTGCCCATGGTTTCCCGGGAATTTGACCGCCGCTTTGAAAGTATCGTAATCAGAGTGATCGACGACCGGAAAGTGATCGAGGATTTCCATAAGCTCGGTTTTCTTGAGCAAGCGGAAATGGAATTGCAGAAAGCTATTAATTCCTATCGTGGGATTGTGATCGTAACGGGTCCCACCGGAAGCGGTAAAAGCACCACGCTCTATGCATCATTAAAACAGATCATGGAACCCTCCATTAACGTTTTAACCTGCGAAGACCCGGTCGAATATGTGATCGACGGAGCCAGACAACTGAAAATAAGCCATAACATGACCTTCGATGAAGCTATGCGCTCAATTTTACGACATGACCCTGACGTTGTGATGGTTGGAGAGATCAGGGACAGAGTAACCGCCGACATTGCTGTAAAGCTTGCCAACACAGGGCATCTTACCCTTACCACACTCCATACAAACAACGCCCCATCTGCCATTACCAGACTTTATAAAATGGGAATAGAGCCCTTTCTGCTGGCCTATTCGATTAATATCATCGTGGCTCAGCGCTTGGTGCGCAGGCTTTGTGATCACTGTAAAAAACCCATCACCGAAGATATGTTCTCATCAGCGATTTCGCTGGGGCTGAGCAAGGAAGAGCTTGAATCTGGTGAGGTTTATATGCCGGTTGGATGTTCCAAATGCACTGATGGTTATAAAGGCCGCATCTGCCTGGTGGAAGCTCTATATTTCTATCCTGAGATTAGAGCTGAGATCATCAAATCAGCCAAAGAGATTGATGAGGACAAAATTCGTAAGATAGCTGAAAAACATGGTATGCTATCCATGCGGGAATCAGGATTGCAAAGAATCAGAGCAGGGCTTACCTCAATACAGGAAGTTCTTCATACCACGTCTGATATCTAAGTAGGTGAAGCGGTCATAACTGGAATAGCAAGCCCACTGCTCAGGCCAGGAAATAGCCTGTAGATAGCTTACCCATGCTTACGGATGCAGTGATCCAGCCAGGAAGCGAAGGTTTGAGTATGTCTATCTCTGATTCATAAACTGCTTTACAAAATTCCCGTTTCTTATTTCTGGTTCGCATGTTTCAGTTTACTGGCAGATTGTGCAGATAAAGTGAATGAAAAAATACATAGAAGACATGACTGAAATGGAGGTATGATGTCGTTATTGGAAGCCATTAATTCAAAGAAAGTGAAGATCGGTGTGGTAGGTTTGGGCTATGTGGGACTGCCAATGGCGGTAACTGTAGCAAAAAAAGGTTATCAGGTTCTTGGATTCGAAGTCAGCCAATATGCCATTGAACACGTAAATGCCGGGAATAATTACATTGGCGACGTGGTTGATCAAGATTTAACAGATGTGGTCAAGGCAGGTATGCTGAGCGCTACTTCAGACTACAGCAGGATCAAGGAAGTGAATATCATCATGATCGCGGTTCCTACCCCGCTGGATCTTTATCATCAACCAGATACGAAATTCATCGAAGCCAGCACAAAGTCCCTGTCGCCCTATATGAGCAAAGGAACTTTGGTAGTTCTGGAAAGCACTACCTATCCTGGAACAACGAGAGAAATAATTGTCCCGGAACTCGAAAAAGCGGGCTTTACTATCGGAGTAGATGCTTATGTGGCCTTTTCACCAGAAAGGGTTGATCCAGGAAACGAAACCTACAAAACCCACAACACCCCCAAAGTGGTGGGAGGAATTACCCCTAAATGTAATGAGATTGCCAAGCTGTTTTATGAAAGTGTGTTGGATGCGCCAGTTCATCTCGTTTCTTCTCCTGAAGTTGCAGAAATGGAAAAGATCTATGAGAATACTTTCCGAAACATCAATATCGCCCTGGCCAATGAAATGACAGTTCTTTGCGAAAGGATGGGCATCAGCATTTGGGAAGTCGTGGATGCAGCCAAAACCAAGCCCTACGGCTTTATGGCCTTTTATCCAGGACCTGGAGTTGGTGGGCACTGTATCCCCATCGATCCGTTCTACTTGACCTGGAAAGCCCGTGAATTCGATTTCCATACCAGGCTGATCGAGCTTGCTGGTGAGATCAATATTGCCATGCCGGAATACGTTGTCCAACGTGCAATCCGTATTCTGAACCGTCAGGGTGTGGCCATTTCCCGCGCCAAGTTGCTTTTATTGGGAGCAGCATATAAAAAGGACATCCGAGATAAGCGGGAATCTCCAATTGAAGGCATTATCACTCATTTAGAACAGCATGCCGCTGACTTCGAGATCCACGACCCTTACGTGGATGAATTCCATCATGAAAAGAACTGCAAGGAATATAAGACTGTTTCTTTGGGAAACCTAAAGAAATACGATCTGATAATTCTCATCACCGATCACAGCAATCTGGATTATCAGAAGATTGCCGCATCAGGTGTGGCCATCCTCGATACCCGCAATGCCTTCAGAAATATCCAAGCCGACAACATAGAGCTTATGTAGCTTAAGCTATTTCCACTATGTAAAGGGATGCGCTCTGTTTACGCATCCCTTTTTTCTTGTGTCCTATCTTCCACACAATCTACCATTAATGCTTTTTCCAATGCTACTTTTCTCTCGTTTTTTTTAAAAAGAAGATTTATCTTGAGTCTGGATGATCTTCACGATTATAGTTTGGATTGATAGCCAGTTGTAGATGGTCTTACTTGAATCAGATGATATAAAAAAATCGCGCTGTTAACAATATGTCTTACTATCACTTGGCAATTTGCATAGCTCTTATCTGAAAAAAAAGCTTGACCGAAACCGCTATGCTGTAATGGTTGACCACATCACCACATCAGCAACACAGGAGGTAAAGATGAAAGTGTTCAATGAGGACACTCCGATTTATCTGCAATTACGCAGACACATCGAAGAACTGATCCTGAATGGTCATCTGAAGGAGGAGGAAGCCATACCCTCAATCCGGATCATGGCCAGGGATTACAGCATCAATCCCTTGACCGTTGGCAATGCCCTCAGCGCTTTGATGGAGGAAGGGATTCTCTACAAGAAACGCGGTGTAGGTATTTTTGTGACCCCTGGAGCCAGGCAACAGATAATCATCAATCGCAGCGGGGATTTTATCGAAGAAAAACTCAAGCCGATCCTGCAAATGGCCAGACAGCTTGAATTGCCCCGTGATAACATTCAGGAAATAATCAACGAGATATATGGAGGAAAAGATGTCCGCTAATGTATATCAGATCAGTAATCTCAGCAAGTACTACGGCAAGACCAAAGCTCTGGATAATGTGTCGCTGAATCTTGGCCAGGGCAGGATAATTGGCCTTTTAGGCAAGAACGGTGCCGGAAAATCCACTTTAATGCGATGCATGCTCGGGTTTTTAGCACACCAGGGAGAGGTTTATCTCAATGATTCGCTTATAAAACACCGGGACTATCGTGTTTTCACTCAGGTCGCCTTTATCCCCGATGTTAGTGGATTGGACGATCGTTTAACTGTTCAGCAGACCATAGACTATATCAAGGGGGTTAATCCCTGTTGGAACGATACAACTGCTGAAAAGCTGCTGGCCATCAGCAATCTGCCCTTAAAAAAGAAAGTAGCGAAGCTCTCCAAGGGTATGAAAACCAAGCTTTATCTGCTTATCACGCTATCTCTGGATGTATCTTTCCTCTTGCTGGACGAACCGACCCTAGGGCTGGACATTGCTTTCCGCAAAGAATTCTTCAACACCATCCTGGGTGAATTCTTCGACGATCAAAAAACGATCTTCATTTCAACCCACCAGGTTGAAGAAGTGGAAGACCTCTTACAGGAAATTGTCTTTATAGACAATGGCAGGATCCTGCTTCACGAAGAAGTGGAAAGCCTGAAGAACCGTTACCGGCTGGTCAGTGTTCCCATTGATAATGCAGCCCTGATCATGGTTCACGAACCTAAAGTGGTTTCCAAGACCCTGGGTTTCATAACCGCTGTTTTGCCTTCAGACATAGATATCGAAGGCGCACAATATGGCAGGCCGAATCTGGCTGATATTTTCCTGGCTGTGGTAGGAGGAAGCAATGAAACAGTGTAAAGCACTTTTAACAAAAGAATTCCGTACCCATTGGACAACACTGTTTATGCCCCTTTGGTTCAGTGGGGGAGTATATGTAATTGCCATCCTGGGGTTCCTGATCGCCTTGCTGAAAGGTGAAGATATCAATTTCATCATCTCAGTGAAAAATGTCCCCAGCACTATGGCAAACTTGTTCTTATATTCTGGGGTATATGCCATGAACCTGATGCTGGGTACTGTTGCCATAATCTCCTCAATTACTCTGGCTGACAACCTCATCAATGGGGGTTATAAGCGGAAATGCGAAATTTTGCATCTCTCCCAGCCGGTATCCCTAATCAAAATTCTGGGAATAAAATACCTGCTGATGGTAGTGGGCACGCTGGGAGTGTTTGCAGTAACAGCACTATTCAACAGCCTTGTGGTATCTCAGGTACAAGCCATTTGGGGCCGGGGAAGCACCTATTTCGGAGTGGTTGCCTGGTTGCAATCTACTCTGGAGATCAGCCTGAGTCTGATTTTTCTCAGTTCTTTGTTCTGGATGTTCGCCGGAATATACAAACGCAAATCTTTCTTTATGGGAGTGCTTACCTTGTTTGCCATCCAAGCCGCAATCAGTATCCTGAATTGGACTGCGGGTTTGGCTATACCCTCTCTGCTTGGCTACATTGCCAATCTGGCTTCTGTGCGATTTGAACTAAATGGAAACATGGCCAGTCAAACCGTGGATTCTGTTTTCAACCTGATCAACCATAAATGGGCTCTTTTATTCTCATGGGATAGTTTGTTAAAACTGATTTATGGAGCAGTCTTCTTTGTGGCAGGTGGATACCTGTATAACAAGCGTGACTTGAGTTAAAGCACTGCTCCCTTCCAATTCATATCAGGCAGGAGTTCCTCCCGGAGCTCCTGCTTCTCTTACAGCTGCAATATGCGTCCGAAACAGGCTTTTCTCCTATTGATACAGTATCTACCGAGTAGAACCCAAGGCAAAAAAAAGACAGGCAGTGTACCGGTTAAGCATGCTGCCTGTCAAGGAATGTGAATTATTTGGCTTATTTTTTAACAGCCTCTTTAAGTTTTTTGCCAGCTTTGAATACGGGGACCTTACGGGCCGGGATCTTCAAGGCTTTCTTGGTTTTGGGATTGATGCCGTTACGTGCTTTGCGGTGGGCAACGCTAAATGAACCAAAACCGACCAATGAAACCTTTCCACCCTTTTTGAGGGTTTCGGTAACTCCTTCAAGGACTGCGGCGAGGGCCAGGCCAGCTACTTTTTGGGAGATACCAGCGGCACCTGCGATCTTTTTTACCAAATCATCTCTGCTCATATTACCTCCTTTCTTATTCTTGTGATAAGAGTGAGAGATCTTTCGATGTTTAGTAAAGCGCAGTCCAATATTTCTGTCAACAAAAAAAAGCGGTTTTTTGGATGCAATAACGATTTTATGCGGGTTCACGGCTCATCGATTACATGCTAACAATATATGTAACATATCTTTAAGTGCATTTTGGGGACTCCGGTTTTTGTTTGCTTTTTTTAATTGTTTTCCTGTTGTAATGCTTTTTTAGATTGACAAAAAACAGCCTGACTGAGCTTTAGGTATTAGAAATATATGGAGGATTTATCAATGAAACTTAAGATAATGAGTGTCATAAGTCTGATCGCACTGATCATACTTAGTGCCTGCGCTGGCAGCAAACCTCAGGTTCAGCCGGAGCCTGTTCCCGTTCGCAATCCTCTCGCTTTGGCGCATCAAGCCGCTGCGGATGGTAATGATGCCTACTCCGAAAAGCTCTACAACGAAGCCATCATGGCTTTCACCGAAGCTATCGCCCTGTTCAACGAAGCAGCTCCAACAGCCGCCCCTACCGATTCCATCCCCCTCAATATCGAGAAGATGAATCTGAATATTGCCAAAAGCCATGTCGATCTGGCTGTGGCCAATACAGATCAGAAGCTCTACGAGGAAGCCATTTTCAACTACGAAAAAGCCTTGGGAGTATATAAGTCCCTCTCCCCTGTGGTGATCACTCAGGAAGAGCTGGATGCTAATATCCTGGGCGTTTACAACAATCTGGCCATCGTGTCCAAAGACGCCGGAAAATATCAAGCTACCCTGGACTACTACGACCAAATGCTGAAATTGAAACCCAATGATCCCACCATCCTGAACAGCAAGTTCTTCCTGCTACGTGATGACCTGAAAGACGAAGCAAGGGCCTATACCGTTCTGCTCGATCTGGCTGTTGCCACCAATGATCCTGCCGCCTATATCAATCTGGCCGACCGTTATGCCGAAAAAGGCAATAGCATTGAAGCAGGCAAGTATTATCTGAAAGCCCTGGAACTTCAACCCGGTGCCGATATGTATCGCCGTTTGGCAAACTTCTACCGTGGTAACAAGGACTGGGCAAACGCCAATGTCTATCTGGAAAAACTGGTGGAAACCAAACCTGAATCCGGTGAACTGGCCAAGGTATATCAGATGATCGGGAATAACTATCAGGAACTGAAGAACGATAAGAAAATGGTGGAATACCTGGATAAGTCCCTGGCTTTGGATCGCGATCCCCAAGTCGCCCTGGCGCTGGCCAGCTATTATAATTCTGCCAAGAATTATGCCAAAGTGATCAACTATGCCACCATCACCCTCAGCACCGACAGCCGCAACGTTGATGCCCTCATGCTGCGCGGTTTGGCTTATTACAACAGCAAACCCAAAAACTACGCTGCCGCCAAAGCTGACCTTGGTCGCATTCAAAACGATCCGAAATACGGCGCCACGGTTAAAAAGATCATGGCCGACCCCAAAATGAAATAAGCCTTTACTTTATGCAAACGGGTGGGCTTTACCACCCGTCTGTGTTTGAATGGCACACGTTGATTGGAATGGTTTCAGGGATTGAATGGATTAACACGGATTGTGATTAGGACAGCGGATTTTCACCGATCATTCGGATTTACTCTGATTTGTCTATTCTGTTCCTCTGTGTTTCAAAAACCTCTGCTTTTCTCTGCTTTTCTCTGTGGTTATTAATTATCTCTGTTCCTTTGTTCCTCTGTGTTTAAAAAACCTCTGCTTTTCTCTCTGCTGAAAAAAAGGTAATAGAATATGCAAAAACTGCGTAGCGACGGCTCAATCAAGGCAATCTTTTCGGCGACTGAAGGCAAGAAGCTCTATCGACCGTTGATGGCATCCAAGATAGTTGCAGGTTTCCCTTCTCCGGCTCAGGACTATATTGAAGGCAAGCTTGACCTGAATGAGCATCTGATAATCCATGAAGCCTCCACATTCTTTGTCAGGGTGGAAGGTTATTCGATGCAGGGAGCGGGCATTCTTCCTGACGATATTCTGATTGTAGACCGCGCTCTGGAAGCCACAAATAACCGCATCGTGATTGCCATTGTGGACGGTGAACTGACTGTTAAAAGGCTGAAGATAGAGGGCACAGAATATTATCTGGTACCCGAAAATGAGGATTACCTGCCCATACATATTCATGAGGACATGGATTTCGTGATCTGGGGTGTAGTTACCTACGTAATCCATAAAGCATAGAACATTTTGCCTGATATCAAGCTTATTCTGCCGATTGTCTTGCTGCTGATGATCTGTAGCTTTCTGGAAGCTCAATCGCTTTTCAGTCAAACTAATCTCAGCCTGGAAGCAGATAAAACTGAATATAAGATTTCCAACTCACCCATTATACATCATAGTGAAAAAATAATGGCAGACAGCCTGTTGCTGGTATCTGGCATTGACTATTCCATCGATTACCAGAAGGGGCAGCTTCGCCTTCTAAGATTTCCAGACAGTCCCCTGCTTTCCATTCAGTTCATTCTGGTTCCGGAATTCCTGACTAACTCTGTGCAACGATATGTAGTTCAAGATCGCAGCGACAGCCTTTTTACCAGAATCAAACGTAGGAACATGCCTATTATCGGCTCAGATAACAAACTGGACATAAAGGGTTCCAAAACCTTTGCCATAACCTTTTCCGACGATCAGGCCTTTGACCTGAAGCAATCCCTCTATGTAAATCTCTCAGGTGAGCTTGCAAAAGGCGTTTCTCTTGACGCCCAGCTTTCGGACAGCCAATCCAAACTTTCACCTGAAGGAGATTCCAAAGAACTAAGCTCCCTCGACCGCGTTTTTATCAAAGTCCATGGCGACCACTATGAAATTGCCATGGGCGACCTGGACATCAAGTATGAGAATAGCCGCTATATGGAGTATTTCAGCAAGTTCGAAGGCTTGAATTTCAGCTATACAAACCGCAATGCCATTCAGGGAGCCTACTCAGCTGGAAATGGAAAAGCGGTCTCTCTTTCGCTGCCAATCGTCGACGGAAAGCAAGGGCCATACTTTCTTCGCCCAAATGACTATCAGCCTGGCTTCATGGTTGTGGCAGGCAGCGAAGAAGTCTTTGTGGATGGCTCACGTTGGGAACGTGGTGGAGATTACAGCATCGACTATGCCGAGGGAAGCCTGATGTTCAAGCGCTTGATCAGTTCCACTAATTCAGTTCTGGTGCGCTTTCAATACTCCGATGAGTATTATCCTGTAACCAATTACCTCAGTTCATCGTTATTGCAGATCAACGACGCCCTCAGTCTGAGGCACCATTTCATCTGGCAGCAGGATGGCAAAAAGAACCCCCTTACCTCTCCGTTCACTCAGGCTGATCTTGATTCTCTAAACCTTGCGGGAGACAGTGTTGTGTGGGGAAACGGAATTACTCTCACGGAATCAGGAACAGGCGACTACAAACTTGTTTCAGGAACCGGAGGTAACCAATATTTCGAATATGCTCCAGGTGACAGCCTTGCTAATTATTCTGTTGTGTTCAGTTTCGTAGGCCTTGGAAACGGAGATTACCAGGAGTTTTCAAGCGGAAAATTCCGTTTTGCAGGAACTGGTCTGGGTTCCTGGTTGCCTCAAAAAAGGCTCATCCCTCCTAATAAAAAGGCCAATCTCGACCTGAATCTGGAATACTCCACAGATGTTTTCAAAGCTGGCCTCGAGACCCTGGGTTCACTCCTTGACCGCAATACCCTTTCCAATCTGGACGACAATGACAATCTGGGTGGGATCGTTTATGGTTATTTGGAAATCCCGGGAAACAAACTCTGTCTGAGGCTTGATCATGAACAGCGCAGCACTGATACCAGCCTGTTTGGAAAGTATCGGAATCCTGATACGGAATTCGATTTCAGCGCTCTCACCAATGCCGATTCCCTGGCTCAGCAGGAAAGCAATTTTAGCCTGGCTTATAATAGTCAATTCTGGAAGAGTTCACTTCTATTGCGTTACAAGGATATATACGAGCTATATAGCCAGAAAGCCTTGCGTTTAACCTCAAGTTCCACTGCCCTGGGTTTATTACCGGCTGTCAATTTGCGCGGAACCCTGTCCGAACAGGAGGAAAAGCAAAGCGGTAAAGAAAACGGTATGTTGCAATACTATCAGGGCGATGCATCATGGATATGGAAAATCTTTCGGTTTAAACTGGATGGCCTGTTCAATGGGCTTGATCAGAAAAGCTTCGGCACAGCTTATCTTAAATATGGGCCTCAATTCAGCCTGGGCAAGGCTTCTGTCTGCTTTCTCCAACTTGCTTTTAGTGAGGACGATACCCGGGTAAAAAACCAAAGAGCCTGGACAAGTGCAAACCGTAGCAAAACTTATGCATTGAAGAATCTGTTCAATCTTGGCGACCAGCGCTTCGATCTGGACTTCACCCATCGTGAGCTTAAGCAGCCTCAATCCACCGATAATCCGAAATCAAGTTATGACCTGATGAACCTGCGATCACATCTTTCTATTCTGAAACAAATGCTTAGCCTCTACACAAATTATCAGCTTAACCAAACTGAATTTTATCCCAAGATTCGGGAACTGCAATACATCGGCAACGGACTGGGTCTGTATGACAGCACCGGGGTTAGCACACCCGACGGCGACTATGATTATATTTTTATAACTGCTTCCAATGGCGAGCTTTCCAGCGAGATATCCGCACTCTTCACATTGTATGCCAAGCCAGGAAACTACCTGTCTGGAGATTTCTGGAAGCGCTGGCAGCTTGACAGCACCCTGAACCTGAACGAGCAAAGCCTGAATCGGGACAATTGGCAAAGTTATATGTTCTGGCCCGGTGAGGTTTTCACCGAAACATCCACCATCTATGGCAAGCAAAACCTGATGCAAACCCTGTGGTTGGAGCTGATCCGTAATCGGTTGAACGCCAACTTGCAGCTTGAGGTAGACCGAACTCTGGACAAGCGTTATCAAACCGTGGAGCGCACCTTTGATTTGAACCGTGTGTTACAGTTGGACTTCACAGGATTTTCTGCCTTTAAAACCAGGCTCCAATACAGCAACAACAGCTCCGAGGACTCTCGTTATCAATCCCAAACCGGCTTACAGAGCCTCAGTGCTGTAATACAGAAGAACATCTCTCCCCAAAGCAACCTGCAAGCGGAGCTAAACTATTCGCTGGAAAGCGGGAAGAAACAGGATGGCTCTGAATCCTACAGCCTGAAAAGTGTATCTGTATCCCCCACTCTCAGAAGCGTATGGATGCAGAAGTATCGCCTTTCAGGAAGCTTTTCGCTTACCCGCAATATCCTGTCTGGAAGTTCCTACTTTAGCTTTTTGCCAGCCAAACGGCCTGGCTGGATACCATCCGTTAGCTTGAACGGAATGTACAGGCTGAATTCTTTCAGCAGCTTAACTCTGGATTATCGCTTCAGCGATTATCCTGCCCAAAAAAGCAATCATGAACTAAAACTGGAATTCAAGGCGGAACTGTAGATGAACCATCTGATCTCCTTATCAACCTTGGACTATGCGATTGTCCTGCCCTTCATTTTCCTGGCGGGTTTTATTGATGCCATTGCCGGGGGCGGAGGATTGATCTCTCTGCCAGCTTACTGGAGTGTGGGCATCCCACCCCATTTGGCTTTGGGAACCAATAAGTTCTCATCCTGCTTCGGCACTGTGTTTTCAACCGCCAATTATTTCAGAGCAAAGATGATAGATGTGCCAGTAGCCTTGTTAAGCGCTGCCTTCGCCCTTTTTGGTTCCTGGCTGGGAGCCACAACCGCTCTGCATGTATCAGCAAAATTGCTGAACTACCTATTGGTGGTGCTGATTCCAGTAGTGGCGGTTATCTCACTTACAAGCCGCAGAATGGGTTATGAAAACAAAGCTCATCTGCTTGGGAAAGGTTACCGGATGCTCCTGGGAAGCCTGGCTGGGCTGGCTATTGGTTTCTACGACGGCTTTTTCGGTCCTGGGACGGGAACCTTCCTGATCCTGATCTATGCTTCGCTGCTGCATTATGACTTCGTGAAAGCCAATGGCAATACCAAAGTGGTGAATCTGGCCTCAAACGTAGCGGCTTTGATAACATTCCTGGTTTCCGGTCATGTATACCTGCCTTTGGCAATCCCCGGAGCGATCTGTGGGATCACAGGCAATATCCTGGGCTCCAAGCTGGTGATCCTGAAAGGCAACAAGCTTATCAAAGAGGTGTTTATCCTGGCTTTACTGTTGCTTCTGGGCAGGGTGATCTATAATCTCGTGGTATCCTGAAGCTTGACAAACTGGTCTAAAATGTTTGTATCGTCTTTTTCCTTATTCCCTTGCGATAGGTTGTTCTATTCTTCCTATGCACCCTATTGCTCCGCTCAGGCCACCCTCAACCCACCCTCATTGGATGAGGGAGGAATGAGGGAGGGTTGCGCCAGGCTCGACAGAGGTGAGAGTGGATCGGCAAAGAAAAGTTCTTGACTGATAACAGATGCAGGAAAAAATGAGAAAAACAGATATAATTCAGGAGTAAATGCATGAAAAAGCTGATAATCTTTGCTCTGGCAGCCCTGCTGCTGCTCTCAGCCTGTGCCACCGCACGACAGAAACTAAGCCCTCAGGGCAATGTGGACTACAAAACCGCCAATGTATATTACCAACAAAAAAACGTTGAACAGGCCGAAACCTACTATGCGAAAGTTCTGGCCGATAATCCAGATCATGCCATTGCCCTGCGCAGAATGGCCGACATAAACCTTCATAAAGGCGAACAATTCCGCGACCGCAGCGTGGAATTCAACCAAAAAGCCTACGAATATTACACCCGGGCAATTCAGGTTACCGAATCCTTTTCCAACCTCACCGACGAAGAAAAGATCGACCTGCGCGATATGAAGAAACGCAAAGATGGAAGCTGGACACGCATCTACCTGGCCGCCGAACAGGAAATGACCAATGGCAACACCGCTGCCGCCATGACTATCTTCGAACTGGCCAGCCAGCTTGACCCCAGCCGTCCCGAACCTAAAATTCAGCTTAAAAACATCTACCTTAAAGACAAAAAAGACGATGCCAAAGCCGAGCAGATCCTTCTGGGTTTGTTGAAAGACGATCCAGACAAACTTGGTTACCTGCAGGAACTTGGCGCTTACTACTATAACAAGGAAAATTATGCTGAAGCGGTAAAATATTACGAGAAAGTAAAGCTTCAACTTCCGGTTGATATCGATAACCTGATGAATATCTCAGCCTGCTACTATGAAATGAAAGACTTCCCCAAAGCTATGGCTGCCACCCAGGCTGCCATGGATATCGATCCGAATAACGCCGACCTGGTCGATAATGCCGTTTCCATCGCCCAGAAAATGGACGATAAGCTATTGGCGATCCAATACCTGAAACTGCTGGTCGACAAACGCGACGACGAAAACGACTACAGCTTGCTCTGCAACTTGCTGCTTGACCAGAAAGAATATACCGAACTGATCAAGTATGCCGAAAAATGGTATAACTGGGATAAAACCAATAAATTTGCCGTGGAATATGCCATTTTCGGTGCCCAGATGACCCAGAACAAAGCCCTGGAAAGCAAGTATCAAGCCATCAAGAAAACCATGCCCTGAGGCAGTATAAACCCCTTTATTTTGGACGAAATGGACAGATAAAGGCAAGCGGAACCCAGTGACCTCCCTCGTTGGGTTGCCTATCCTGTGCATTTCGTCCTTCTTATATCCATGATAAATTTGAGTTACCTCATGCCTGCAAATGCAGGAATCTCCTTCAATAGCAATGAGATCCCGGACCAAGTCCGGGATGAGGGTAAGGTTTTTGCATTTTTGATCACCGCTTGTTTCAGATAGTTGGCATCCGGGGTAAAATGATTCATAATCAACGCAAAGCCTATCTCTTCGCCACCCTTTCCATTCTGGCCTGGTCGAGTATCAGCACAGCCTTCAAGCTTAGTCTGCAAGGGCTTAGCCCCATCGGACTACTCTGGATTGCTTCGTTTACCGCGGCCTTGTTTCTGGGGATAAGCTGTCTGGTTGTTTATAGATTGCCTCAAACCTTTAGCTCTGCATTAAAGACATTTGGGCTAAATGCCAGGAAATCATTGCTGCCCGCTGCCCTAAACCCCTTTTTGTATTATCTCATCCTCTTTGAAGCATATTCCCGGCTAAGGGCTCAGGAAGCCCAAGCTCTGAACTATACTTGGGCGATCGTGCTGGCAATGTTTGGGATCTGGCTGCTGAAGGAGAAATTCCGACTCCTTGATCTGTTTGCGCTGTTACTCAGCTTTTTTGGAGTTTGGCTTATTTCGGCTAGAGGCGCTTTCACTTCAGTTCATTTTGACGATCTTGGCGGTTCGGTTATGGCCGTGTTCACTTCTTTTATCTGGGCAGGTTATTGGATAATCAACCTGAAGGACAAACGCCCTGCCGTGCTGAAACTTTTTTTCAATTTCCTGCTGGGATTTGCTTTTATAACCTTGTTTGTAATCATCAGAAAACCCGGCTTGATATCCCAAGCGGGATTGCTAAAACAGGGTCTGCTTGCCGGAATTTACGTGGGAATCTTCGAAATGGGTCTTACTTTCCTGCTTTGGTTCAAAGCACTTGAATATACGAAAAGCACAGCCGCAATCTCAAACCTGATCTTCCTGACGCCCTTTATCTCACTGCTGTTTATCAGATTGCTGCTTCAGGAAAGCATTCACCCCGCTACCTTTGCCGGATTGATTTTGATCGTGATCAGTAATCTGGCACAAAAAAGCATAAACCATTCAAAGCGGTAGGCTTAGCTGTTCGCAATCGTCTTTATTGTCCAGTTTGCCTACTCCCAAGCCTAAAAGCCGAACTTTACGATTGCTTTCCCAGTTTGCTACCAAAAGCTGTTCACCATACTTGTAAAGTATATCCGGGTCGTTACAGGAACCGCGCATCGCACAGCTGCGTGTGATATTTTCAAAGTTGTCATATTTCAGCTTCAGCACTATGTTTTGACCACTGATGCCCTTGGTCGCCATCCTGCCTGCCAGCTTCTCAGAAAGCTTGCGCAGCACCGCAAAAAGCTCTTCCATATTATCGATGTCGGTGTCAAAGGTGCTTTCGCAACTGATGGATTTTGGCTCAAACTCAGTGATCACTTCGCGAGTATCGATACCTCTAACAACGTTGTAGTAGAATAAACCCGATTTCCCGAAAATCTTCAGCATATCCTTCAGCTCCCATTGATAAAGGTCTTCCCCATTTTTAATCCCCAGCTTTTGCATCCTGGCGGCAGTAACCTTGCCTATTCCGTGAAATTTACCTATGGGCAGGGCAAAAAGAATCTCTCTGGCATTTTCGGGAGTGATGACTGCCAACCCGTCAGGTTTTTTTAGCTCACTGCCGATCTTGGCTAAAAACTTGTTGTAAGAAACTCCTGCTGAACAGGTTAGGCGTGTGGTTTCAAGTATTTCTGCCTTGATGGCTTTAGCAATTTGTTCAGAGTTCGATTCGTTGAGCTTGTTTTCGGTTACATCCAGATAGGCTTCATCCAAAGACATCGGCTCTACCAGATCTGTCCATTTATGAAATATCTCCCTTATCTGATTGGAAACCTCCTTGTAAAGCCGGAAATGCGAATGCACAAAAATCGCCTGTGGACAAAGGTTCCAAGCCTGATAACTGCTCATGCCGCTATGAATGCCATACTTACGGGCTTCGTAGCTACAAGTGGAAACCACACCCCGGCTGTTAGGTGGACCACCTACGATCACGCACTTGCCCTTAAGGGACGGATCTTCCCTGATCTCGATCGCAGCAAAATACATATCCATGTCGATGTGGATGATTTTCTTCATGGCAGGAATCCAAATTGATAAAGCTGTTCTGTCAAGTCTTTCCTTCTTGACCCTCATGATGTTTTGGATGGATGTGCATCAGACAGATATGCCACTGAGAAAATTTGCTTGACTATATGTTGTCGCCATAGAGTAAAGTAATTTCTTAAATCGCTTATACTCAGTCCAAACCCGACATAGACCATGCAGAATTTAAACACATGCAACTGCATACTTTGCTCGTTAAACGCAGGACCTTTGGCAAAGGATTGCAGACTAAATGGGAGATTCAGATGGAAATGCAGTTTGCAAAAATGCAGATTCTTGAAATAGGTCTGCTCATCCTGGGTGCATATTTAGGCGGTCTTATTGCCCAAAAACTAAAGATCGGAGAGATTGTAGGACAAATTCTAGGGGGTATGTTCGTGGGTCCCCATTTCTGGGAATGGATTCACAAGTTCTTGTTAACCAGTACATTCCTGGGATCTCATCCCAGCTTGAATTTTATCAGCAATTTCTATAACCGGGGTGGTTTTCAAACCTACTCTCAGATCTTTGAAAGCTATCATTTTATCACTTTCTTGTTCCTGGGTGTAATCGCCTTTTCCCTTGGCGAGGAGTTGCATCATGACCGTCTGAAAAGGGTGGGATTAAATGCAACCCTGATCTGTTTGTTTCAGGGTATGGTAACCTTCGCCTTTATTTCCATTGGGATAAAACTGTTTTTCTGGCAAAAGTTTGATTGGTTGGATGCCTTCCTGATTGGTTCAATAGGTATTGCAACCGCTCCAGCCATTACGTTTATCGTAATGAATAAGTTCAAGATAGAAGGAAACCTGAAAAACATCCTGGCAAATATCGTGGTGTTGGACGATATCATGGAAGTAGTTATTTTCAGTGTTTTCTTGGCTATTGCCCAATCCAAACTTGCGGGTGCAAGTGATCTGACTGCAACTGGCCTGCTATACAAAATACTGAAAGAATTGGGTTTATCAATTCTGGTAGCATTAGGGATATTCTTTACTCTCAAATTCGCATTCCGCAAAAGAACAGCATTGGAAGAAAACGTTCACGATACTCCCAATCCTGAAGACAGAACCTTTCTTTCCACTGTTTTGTTCAATACTCCTACACCCTCTGTAGAGATTCTTTTAACCATCATCGGAGTGGTTGCCATTGGAACTGCCTGGGCAATTCACATCGAAGCACCTTTCCTGATTTCAGCAGTGATAGCCGGATACCTGATTGCCAATTTCCATCACAGTTCATTCTTCGACAGCCTGAAACTCGACAACGTGATGACCATCTTCAATCTGCTTTTTTTTGGAATGATTGGAGTAAGCATCAATATCAACAGCTTCAATCGTGAATCTTTGCTTTACACCCTCGCTTATTTCCTGTTAAGAACCTTGGGCAAACTTTTTGGCAACTGGTCTGGAGCAAAACTGACCCACCAGGACCCTAAGATAGTTGCTACCCTGCCAAAACTGATGTTGCCTCAGGCAGGAATGGCAGCAGTGGAGATAGTTCTGGTAGCATCAGTATTAAAAAACGGGAACGGCGCTACTATTTTCAACACGATCCTGCCAGCTTTGGTAGCTTTCGAGCTGGGAGGAGCTTACATTACAGAAAAGACCCTGGAAAGATGGAAGAACTACTCGGTAGGAGAAAAAGATGCTTTCGAAAAAGCACTGGACAAGCCAGACAGCCCGATGAACATACAGGATCTTCTGGAGCAGCGCATCTACAAATTCAACCTTAGTAATAAAGAGGATATCCTGCACCGCCTAACCGAATATGCTGCGGTTCAAAACATCATCTTTGACGTTCACGATGTTTACAATCAAATTCTGGAGCGCGAAGAGCTGGGACATGTATCCAATTCCAGTGGGCTTGCTCTTCCCCATATTAGATTGCCCTACCTGGAGAGAGTTTATGTTCTCTGTGGTGTTTTGAGAAATGCAATTAAATGGAACTCGGAGGACGAGTTTACAGTGGATACGGTATTCCTGATCCTGACTCCCAAACACCAACCAAACCTGCATATCAAAGCCTTGCAAGCGATTGGGTATTTCTGTAAAAGCTCGAACTGCAGAAACACCTTGCG
>CAZNGW010000026.1:0-31319 GCA_964572925.1 uncultured Candidatus Cloacimonas sp.
AAATTGGGGTTTCCTACCCCATGAAATAAGTCTGCAGCAGGACAAAACTTAAAAAGGGATGCAGAGAACAAGATCTGCTTGACAAATAATCACATTTCTACAAACAAGTAAAACAAAACTACCCGGGATGTTTGGAATGGATTATAAATTCTCCATCAGGTTCGGTAAAGAGCAATCGCCTGATTATAATGCCGTATTGGCTTACGCATCCAAATTCAGGATGTATCTCCCCGCCAAAGAAGGCTTTCCCACCCACGTTATTGAAACCGGCAGTCAAGAGGTTGCAGATAAGTTTGAGGTTTTTTGCAAACTGATGGATGCCATATATGATTGGGACTCGGCCAAGTTGGTTCAGGAAGGAAAACAACTGCTTCCCTCAGAGTTCAAATTACCTGAAAAGAAAGAGATTTCCCTGTGCTACCAACGATATCTGGCAGCAGAAGATAAAGATAAGTATTGCGATGATAAAAAACCCGCCTGCTGGGGTTGCAGAAAGATGACCGGCATTGTTTTACGCCACGAAAAGACTGTATACACGAATAAAGCCAGATTCTGGTATCAATATGGCGCTTTCATCGATCCCCGTACCTGGCGCATCAACAGGGATGAACTTATTCGCGCCCTGGAAGATATCCAGGAAGAAAAACAGCTTGGGTTTTGCCCAGCGTTTGAATATGCTTTTTTCCGTCGGTACGTGGCAGCCCTCCCTGTATTGATACACTTGCCGGATCCCCGTAATTGGGAGTTTGTTTATGGTGAAGAAGCTATTAATAGTTCCAAGCATTGGGATCCCATAGGCATTATGCATGTTCCCCCAATGAAGGATGGCCTTAAGGAACAGCTATCCTGGAATAGTGAAAGACCCGGCGAGAAGATAAAGGATGACAACTCTACCGATGCCAAATATATCCGGTATGTTCCAACTACCACTTTTGCAGATATCGGTGGAGTGGACGAGATTATTCAGAATATCAGGATCGTGATCGAAATGCCGATCAAGAAGCCGGAAGTGTTTGAATATCTTGGTATCCAGCCCTACCGCGGAATCCTGCTCTGGGGTGACCCCGGAAATGGTAAAACCCTTATCGCCAAAGCTATAGCTCATGAGGTTAATGCTCATTTTATTCCTGTGTCCAGCCCGGATATTCTGAATAAGAACTTTGGCCAGTCCGAACAAAACCTACGTCGTATCTTTGAGGAAGCCAGAGAGTTTCAGCCTTCAGTGATCTTTATCGACGAGATAGATTCAATTGCCCAAACCCGGCTCTCGGGTGAAACGTCGAAGTGGTATGCCACACTGGTAAATCAACTTCTGGCATTGATGGACGGTATCAAAGACTTTGGCAATGTTACGGTTCTGGCAGCCACAAACAGACCCGATCTTCTGGATACTGCCTTGCTGAGACCGGGGAGATTCGACTATAAACTTGAAATCAAGAAGCCTAACCTCCCTGCCTGTAAAAAAGTTATAGAAATTGCAACCCGAGGGATGCCTTTGGCCGATGATGTGGATCTCTTTGCATTCTCCGAGGCAGCTGTGGGCTATTCTGCTGCAGAGATCACCTTCCTGGCAAAGGAAGCAGCCATGGTCAGGCTCCGAAAGGCCTTGGAAGCTAACCAGATTTCCATGAATGAGAATTCAGATGAGGACTTGTCCTTCCTGAAAATAGATATGTCAGACTTCAATTCAGCTCTACATATCCTAAAATGGAACCGGCGCTATGTGAACCTGACTTATTCGCTTAAGGATAAAAAGCTTACCTGATAAGAATGGTGCTCATCCTGATGATAAACAGCCCTGCAAACCTCAAATCACAGGAGACCTGTTTTAGATTTTATCCTGCCAGACGAGCAGCCAGGGAGAACAAATAGCCAACAATAGCAAGGCATAAGCCGGAAGATAGCTAAGAACCGGAAGCTTTTGCCTGGGCTGTTCTTCTCCCAAGACAGTTATCAGAACGGCTCTTCCCAAGCCATAGGCAATCGTGGACAGCAGGATGATCCAAATACCCAAAACAATGTAGTTGCCACTGGTTATCAGTCCAAAGGCTATCAAGAATTCACTTAAGAAAATTGGGGAGGGCGGAAGCCCAATAATGAAGGCAAAACCCAATAGCCACAACCAGGCACTCTGTGGATGGCGGGAAAGTAAAGAAGAACAATTGGAGTAGTCTTTGGTTCCAAAGATGGTGAATAGATTTCCCGCCGTGAGAAAGAGGGTTGCCTTGATCAGGGAATGCCCCAGCACATGGATGCTGGCTGCCTGATTGCCCGCCTGCCCCAAAGCCAAAGCGACCAATACTATACCCATATTCTCTATCGAAGAATAGGCAAGCATCCGCTTGTAATTTGTAATTTTGATGATGAACACCGCAGCAATAAACATGGAAAGCAAACCCAAAGCCATAAACAACTGACCGGCTAAAACTCCTTGTCCCGCTGAGATCATCAAATCCCGCATACGAATTAGAGGTAAGAGTGCTGTGTTCAGTAAAGCACCAGAAAGCAAAGCTGATATCTGAGCTGGTGCTTCCGAATGGGCATCCGGCAACCAAAAATGCAGTGGGGCAAAACCAGCTTTGGTGCCAAATCCAATCAACATAAACACAAATGACAGCTTTAACCAAAAAGGATTGATCCTCTTAATTCCGGCCAGCACTTCTGAGGGATATAAACTGGGATGTCCTCCCTGAGCTATGATCATAAGCAGAATGCCAACAAAGGCCAGAGCGATCCCGATCGAACAGATGAAAAGATATTTCCAGGCAGCTTCCAGTGATTGCTTACGGTGCTCAAAGCTAATCAACATAGCACTTGCCAGAGTTGTGGTCTCCACGAATACCCAGATGACACCGAGATTCAAAGAAAGATTGGCACTATCCATCGAAGCTATAAAAGCCATAATACATATAGCATAAATGCTCCCCTGCCTCTTGGACAGGTGGTTCTTGAGTGATAGCCCATACATTGCCGCAGCAAGATAGAGGACGGCTGAGATCAGATAGAACAGCACAGCATAGAAATCCGCACCAAAGAACCCGGCAACTCCTGAAGCCGGCAATAGCAAAGCCAAAGCCAAACACAGATGCAACAGGCTATGAACCAAGACTAATATCCGGTTCAGTTTCTCACTTTTTACCAGCAAAGAAAGCATTGAAGCTAAAATGGGGTATAACCAAAGATAGAGATAACCCATCTTTAATCCCTTAGAGTGGAAAGCTCATCGCTATGAGCCTCTTCAAAAGTGCCACTGATTCGCTTGATGAACAAAACCGAGATCAGGATGGAAAGCAGGATATCCAGCGAAACGCCCAGGCTAACAACCATCGGAATTTCGCTGCCAATAGCCAGAGAGAGCATGAAGATCCCATTTTCCATGATCAGATAGCCCATCAGATGGGTGATTAGTTTTTTGTTGGCAATAATGATGAACAACCCTTTCAGGACGGCTGCAAAAGCTATCCCAAAATGTAAAGGGTAGAGCCGGGGATTACCTTTACCGCTCCAGAGAGCAATAAAAAAGCTAAAGGCAAAGATGAGGGTCATAATCCCCAATGAAAAGAAATTTGAAACCGAAGGCTCCACTTCCCGTTTAGTATTGTTTTTTCTAATCGTATCGCTGATAAACCAGGGTATCAGAATTGCCTTGAAAACAATGGTTTCCAAGGCTACGAAGCTGAACTCCCAAGGGTTGAATTCGTTGGTTTTCAGGATTGTTAGGGCAAAAAGGATCAGTCCCTGCCAAATCAGGATCCTCACTATACCATTTAGCATATTGGTAATGGAAGCGAATAGTAGGGTAACCCCAAACAGGATGAGCAAGATATCCGACATCAGATTCCTCCCAGATTGTTTACGATGAGTGCAGTTAAGACCAACAGGGCTACTGACAGAGGGATGATCACCAGTTCCAGATTACGGCTGATTCGGTATCTGGGCAGGAGCGATTCCACCAGACCAGTAATGGTGGCCAGACTCAGCATACTTGCCAGAAAAACCAGGGGAACCCAGATGCCCAAGCCTTGCCCTGGGATCAGGAAATTGCTGATCAGAGCAGCATAGATACACATTTTGAGCGCTGCTGTGTAATGCACTAAAGCCAGGTTTATCCCGCTGGTGTCCAAAACCATTACTTCGTGAATCATGGTAAGCTCAAGATGCGTGGCAGGATCATCAAAAGGTATTCTGGCACCTTCCACCAACAGCATGATGAACAAGGCAAGAGCGGTCAGGATGGCAATGATAATGCTCCAATGGTCATATATGTAAATGGTGTGAGTATAGAAAAGCTGCCCCATGCTGGAAAGACCTCCCGCATAAGCCAGCGAACCTGTTATCAGTAAGAAAGCAGGCTCCAGGAAAGCAGTGAATGAGATTTCCCGGGAAGCACCCATACCTTCAAAACTGCTGGCGGTCTCCATAGCAGCGATCACCATTACTGCCTTGGAGAGAGCCATCAAACTCATAAAAAGAAAAAAATCGCCCTGAAATCCAAAAACTGAAATCCTGCTTCCAAATGGTACCAATAGAGCAGCCGCAAACACTGCCACCAAAGCCAGGCTGGGGGCAATTCTGAACATGAGACCACTACTGAAACTGTGAATCTCGGACTTATGCAACAACTTTATTACATTATACCAAGGCTGAAACAGCGACGGCCCTTTACGTCCAGCCCAGATTGCCTTGATCCTGAGGATTACTCCCACAAACAGAAGTGGCAATACTATAATGAAAATAATGTCAATCAGCATTACTTCACTCCTATAGCCCAGATCAACAGTGCTACAAGACCTACCAGCAACCAGGTAATGTAGCTGTTGGTGCGTCCATTGTGGATTCCCGAAAACAATGCCAGTAGGTTTCGTAGCCCGGCAGTTACTTTTCCGATCAAGCTGCTGTCCAGATAGTCCTTCACTTCCTCACGGTAGCTGATTCGGTCGGGAAAATAGCCCTGAGCGCTTTTCATTTTCCGATTACGTTGCAATAGCGGTTTTAGAAAATAGCCTATGGGATCAATATAGGCACTGGCTGTATATTGCATGCGTGCGCTACTTCCCCAATATCCACAAGCCCAGGTAGGTCCCTGACTCTGGCGGGAAATCCTGCATTTAAACCAGTAAACCAAACCAGAACTGATCATCAGCATAAGCAGCAGGATGCCAATGGATTGTAGGACAGAAATCAAAGTATTGAGAGTCGGAATATCCACACCAAAATCACTGGGTAAATTGCGTAAAAACAGTAACGGAAGCCACCCAAACAATCCACCGATAAGGCATAAGCCTGCCAAAACGGCAGGTCCAGCCAGGAGCAGAGAAGGAAGTTCCTTCGCCCTATGGGCATTCTCAGAGCGGGGTTCACCACTGAAAACGATGCCGTAAAGCTTCGTGAAGGCAATTAATGCCAGAGCACTCACAAAAGCCAGCCCTGCTCCTCCAATGGCAGAGCTGATACTCTGAGCCAGACTGCCTTTATCGAATCCTACCACGATGCTCCCAAAAATGATGAATTCCGAAACAAAGCCACAAAACACAGGTAGCGCCGAAATGGAAGCTGTTCCCAACAGGAAAAGTTTAGCCGTGTAGGGCATGCGTTTGTCCAAACCGCCCAGTTCATCGCATTTCAAGCTATGGGTAGCGAGCATTAGATTTCCGCTTAGGTAAAACAGCAATGGTTTGAAGAGACTATGGAAAAGGATGTGCAACAGAGCTCCCAGCAATCCGAGAGTTGCCATCCCTGGATTATTAAACAGAAGACCCATTTGCCAGAAGCACAAAGCAATCCCGATAATCCCTATGTTTTCCACCGAGGAAAAAGCCAAAGCCCGTTTTAGGTTGCTTTCCGCCAAAGCATGAATCACTCCGTTAAAAGCCGTGATTAAAGAGATAGCCAGGAGCAGGTAAAGCTCAACCGGCTGCCAGACAGAATGGATAAACACCCAGATTATACCAAAGATACCTGTCTTTATCATCAATCCACTCATCAGGCCTGAAAGATGAGATGGCGCCACTGGATGGGCTTTGGGCAACCAGGAGTAGAAGGGGAAGAAACCCGCCTTGAAGGCGAAGCCAACCATTATAAGCCATTTAGCCAGATTACCGATTCTTACATCGATCAAAGAAATTCTACCCGTTTCCGAATACAACCATCCAAAACCGGTTAATAATATCGCTGCGCCCACCTGCATCATGATAAGGTAATAAAGAGCACCGTTTCTGGCCTCTGAGCTTGCCCGGTCGTAGAGAATGGCTATGAAAGAGGCCAGAGCCATCAATTCCCAGGCTGCCATAAACACCAGCATATCCGCTGCCAGGAGAACCAGATGCATGGAAAGTACCAATAGAACCAGGCTTACCAGATGCGAGCCCATCCCAGGAGAAGGATGTGCCTTCAAATAGGCAAGCCCATACAGGCTACCCAAGGGAATTCCCACTCCGAAAACAAGCCCAAACCAAGCCGCCAGCTGGGTGCAATGCAAGATAAGCTGAAAAGAGGGAATGCCAAGACTGAGGACATAGGTCTTACTAAGGCCACTAACCAGGACTTGCCCATAAGCAGTTATCAATGCTACAGAGCTCATCCAGATCATACCTGTGAACCACGAGCTCTTTCTCAGGAAGGCCGGAATTAAAGCCAGAATCAAGATTAGCAGTCCAGTCCCGATCATCTAACCCTCCCCAGCAGCGACATCAACCCATGGATGATACTGAGAGGATGTGCAGGGCAACCCGGAACAAAGAGACAGGGATTGATCGTATCCAACCAGCTTCTATTCAGGGCATCGCTCCCTGAGAAGATTCCCCCGCTGATCGCGCAACAGCCGCAAAGGATAAGAGCTTTGGGCTCGGGAATTGCCATCCAGGTATCTTGCAAGGCGGTAGTCATGTTTGAGGAAACCGGGCCAGTCAAAATCAAGGCATCCGCATGCCGGGGAGAAGCAACTATCTCCACGCCATAACGTCCCATATCAAAATTAACGTTCGAACAGGCACCCAGCTCAAGCTCACAGGCGTTACATCCAGCTGCAGAGACATTGCGTATAGCCAATGATCTGCGAAAGTGCTTTGCCAGAGACGGGTTCATTTCCACCTTAGGGATCGAACTTCTCTGCAGTTTTTCCTGCCAGCGGATGATAAGACCTTCACGGCTTGAGGAGGCAAGCCTGAAATCCGGTTCAAAGCGAAAGGTTTCTGGATAACGACGTTGGCATTCACCGCAAAAATTACATGCCCCCAGATCAAGATAGAATTCACCAATAGCCCCACGGGGACAAAACCGGGTGGCATCCTGAAAGTCCTTTGGATTGGGACGCAGAATAGCGGGAACACCGGGAAAAGCAGGATGAACATTGGCTTCAAGCGGTTTCGCAATAGCTTGATAACCATGCCCCAAGCGAGCCTTGAGCAGTTCAAACATTAGCTTTCCTCATAGATCATTCCCGCAATAGGAGAGATTAAAGCTCTTGTTACAGAGTGGGAAATCAGATATACCCTCACCCCTTACTGCCAGGGACAGGGCAAACCAATTGAATATTGATGGATCATAAATCCGGTAAAACTCCATAGCAGCCTCTGAATTTGTCTTCGCCACATGGACGATCCTACCCCGCCAGCCTTCCACGATAGAGATCACCATCCTCTCTGGTTCGGGAGCAGGAAGGTCAATGCTTTCCTCTGCATTCACTTCTGGCAAAGTGGCAAGTAATTCCTGAACCATTTCAATCGATTGGATAGTCTCCATAAAACGTAGCCATGCCCTGGCATGGACATCACCCTCTGGACAGCTTAGCACTCTATATCCGGCTTGAGCCAGTAATGGAAAACCATCCCGGGCATCTCTTTCCAAGCCTGCCGCTTTTGCTGTAACCCCACTGAAGTTTAACTCCAAGGCCTCTTGCCTGCTGATTATTCCGGTGCTGTCAAACCTGTTTTGTACCCCAGCACTGTTGAAAAGGGCTGCCGCACACCTTTCAACCTGTGCTCTGGCTGTATCCAGGATTCGGCTGAGTGTCCTGTTCTGGGCTTCACTCAAACCATAATTCACTCCACCCGGTTTTAACCAGCGCTTGCCAAATCGGCTTCCACAAATTGCCAGGCTGGAATTGATCACCGTCGTTCGAATAGCTGCAAAGAAATTTAGACCCGAGAGATAAGCCACGTCCCCCGAAAGGGCTGAAAGATCAGCTAAATGCATGGCGATACGCTCAAGCTCGAGAGCAATATTGCGTAATGCAGCTTGTTTTCCATTAACCTCTACCCCGCAAAGCGCTTCCGTGACCAGACAATAGGCAAGCCCATGTCCGATACTGGTATCCCCGGCAATGCTTTCGGCAAGACACATCTTATGACGTATATCCCCATGCTGGAAAAGCCTGGTCAATCCTCGGTGCTGATAGCCAAGTTGAATCTCCAGGTGCTGAATGGTCTCTCCCTGGCAGATAAATCTGAAATGCCCTGGTTCGATCACCCCTGCATGAACAGGCCCCACTCCTACTTCGTGCAAGGAGGGAGAGTCGCTGCTTAAGAAAGGATACCCGGACATTGATTGCTTTGAGCCGGATGGATAGCGTAGGGGTTTTAACCAGGGATGTTCCTGAGGGATTATCCCGGTTTCTTCATAGAGTTCCCTTTCCAAGATATGAAAAGCGGGAATATCCCGGCTCAAGCTGGGATAAACCAGATCTGCAGGCTCTCCGCATTGCAATACCACTGGTTGGCAACCGTCTTTTCCCATACCGCAGTAGAGGTGTTCTCCGCTTCCGAAATAGAACAATGGATAGTAAGATTCGCTCCAGAGTGCTCTGATTCCAGCCAGAAACTCAGGAGTTGACAGGTGTTGCTTTATGAAACAAATATAAGGATTATGCTGATCTTCCATAGTGCAAAGCTATTTATAGCCAAGCTGAAAAATGTCAAGCGAAATGGCGAATGCGATTTTCCTTGACAGAAATTAGCAGTCTGAATTTGTGTTTGCTAAAGAAGCATCACTCGCTTATATTAAAAATGTGAAAGCAACAGATAATTTATGGAGGTTACCATGAAACTCAGACCCATTGAAGACCATGTGGTAGTGAAAACAAACACCACAGCACAAGAAAAAACCATTGGCGGGATAATCATTCCCGATACGGCAAAAGAGAAACCGCAGATGGCGGAAGTAATCGCCGTGGGTACCGATGAAGACCTGCAAAAAATAGTAAAGGTCGGCGACAAGGTTCTCTATGGCAAATATGCCGGGACTGAAATCGAGCTTGAGGGAGACAAATTACTCATCCTCTCCAAAAGCGATATCCTAGCTATCGTTGAGTAGGTAAAATGGCCATTACCGAAGTAAAAACCGCTACCTTCGACGCAGAAGTCCTGCAATCCGAAATACCTGTTCTGGTGGATTTCTGGGCTCCCTGGTGCGGACCTTGCAAAGCCCTAAATCCCATTGTCCATAAAGTGGCAGATGAGGTGGAAGGCAAAGCAAAGATCGTTAAGGTGAACATCGACGAATCCCCGGAGATTGCCGGGCAATATTCCATTATGTCTATCCCCACCCTTTTACTGTTTGTAAAAGGTAAGGTAAGTGAACAGCTTATCGGCTTGGTACAGAAAGATAAGATCATGGACAAGCTGAATAAGCATATTTGATAGGCCAATGCAATAGTTAAAGCCCGGAACCGCCTGGTTCCGGGTTTTTTTTTAATGAGCACATGACTAATTCACCGAATCAACCATCTCTCTCAGAACTATATCAGAAACTGCAGCACCGCTTTGGTTATCAGAACTGGTGGCCTGGCGAAACGCCAGACGAGATAGTAATCGGTGCCATCCTTACCCAGAGTGTGGCTTGGAGAAATGTGGAACTGGCTCAGCAGAACCTGAAAAAAGCCGGGATCACCAGAATTGAACAGCTCTATCATATCCCTGCTGAGACAATAGCTCCCCTTATCAAACCAACCTTGTATTACAATCAAAAAGCCTTGAAGCTGCATAGCTTTGCCAGGGTGTTCGTTGAAGAATACGCTGCGAATTATGAAGTGATGTTCAGCCAACCACTGGTTTTACTTCGAACCAGGCTGCTTGCCATCAAAGGATTGGGGCCCGAAACCGTAGATTCGATTCTGCTCTATGCCGGCAACCTTCCTGTTTTTGTGTGCGATGCCTATACAAACCGGTTATTAGTCCGTTTGGGGTATTCGGAGGTAACCCGCAGTTATGATTACTGGCAGGCTTTCATCAGCTCCAGAATTCCATGTAAAATTGAGATATACAACGACTTTCATGCTCAGATCGTGGTTCTTTGCAAATACTTCTGCAAAACCAAACCCCTTTGCTTTTCCTGCCCCTTAAATGATTGCTGCCCTCAGGCAACTTTGCTATTGACAAGCTCAAGCAAGGTGAAATAGTAGATTTTACCAAACATAACAGGGGAGATTTCCGGATGGAGATAGCGGAAGCCATAAAAAGACTGGAGACTTTTATAAACGGTAAACAGCTTGTCCAAAAAGGCGAGAAGCTGATCCTGGGCGTGTCCGGAGGAGCGGATTCTACCGCAATGCTCTTTCTATTTTGCCGTTTGCGACCTCTATACGAGTTTTCCCTCCTGGCTGTGCACATAAATCACCAAATGCGGGGTGTGGATAGCGATTCCGATGAATCAGCAGTTAAAAAGCTCTGTCTGGCCTTAAATGTTCCGCTGATCGTCCGAAAAGTTAAGGTTCCACATAAGGACAGCAGAGAAAACCAAGCCAGGAAAGCACGGTTTTCTATATTTGATGAGGTGATGGCGAACTATTGCTATGATAAGATACTGCTGGCGCACCATAGCGAAGACCAGGCTGAAACAGTTCTTTTGAACATGTTGAGAGGTTCAGGAATCAGTGGTATGTCCGGGATAAAACCCACTCTGGGAATTGTGGTTCATCCCATGCTATGCTTCAAACGCAGTGACCTGGAAAGCCTGCTTAATAAGGCCGGTATTGATTGGTGTACGGATAAGAGCAATTCGGATAATAACTTCACTCGTAACCGAATCAGGAACGACCTGCTACCCAAGCTCCAAACTGAATATAACCCCAGCATAAAAAGCCATCTTAGCTCGCTGGCTGAGATATTCCTGGAAGCGGACGATCTTCTCGCACAGCGCAGCAAGAAACAACAGCGCAGGTTGACCATCGAATACAGCCCGACCAGAATTGTTTTAGAGCTTAAGCCCCTACTTAAACTAAGTCCGATCGAACGCTATTATATATTCCGCAATTCTTTCCGCATAGTTTCCCAGATTGAGACCGATTTTCTGGCTTCCCACTTCTCTGCCATAGAAGATATCTTGTGTGCTGCCGGGAGTAAAATGCTCGATCTACCTCACGCCGTAAAGATAAAAAAACTGTATGAGGAACTGATTTTTTCACGGGACACTGACACTACTGATAACGCTGATAGTTTTATCGAAATAGATGCTGACCGGGCCAGGGCTGTTTTTGGCAATTTCCGCTTTACTTTCAAGTATTTGCGCATAATTCCGCCTCTCGCGGAACCCGATGAGCAACCTTTTCAGATCGTGATCGATGCCGAGAAGCTAAACCTTCCTTTCAGGATTAGATACCGTCAACCAGGGGATCGTTTTATCCCGTTGGGAATGAATCAGTTCAAGAAGCTAAAAGAGTTTTTCATTGACGAAAAAGTCCCCAAATACGAGAGGGATTTATTACCCATTTTTGACGATGGGGAGAAGATTTTTTGGATTGTGGGCCATCGCATAGACAACCGGGTTCGGCGTGATGAGAAAAGCAGCCGTTTTTTGCACATTGTAGCAGAACCTTTGAATGCACGTCCCAACCGAGCTATCAAAAAAAAGAAAAGAGGAAACGATGAACCAGATGAATTGTGACATTTCCGCCGTTCTCTTTGATGAGTATAAAATTCAGACCCGAATCCGGGAGATCGGATCGGAGATATCGAACGAATATAAAGGCACGATGCCGGTTCTGATCGGAATCCTGAAAGGTGGATTCATCTTTTTGGCCGATCTGGTCCGCAGCATCACCATCCCAGTGGAGATGGACTTTTTAGCCATTTCCAGTTACGGAGCTGGAACCAGCAGCAGCGGAGTGGTAAAGATTAGAAAAGACATAGATATTGATATCAGTGGACGGGATGTGATCGTGGTCGAAGATATTGTTGATTCCGGTTTATCTCTGGAATACATCAAAGATTACCTTTGGCAGCACAAACCTGCTTCCTTGAAAACTTGCGTGTTGCTGGATAAACCTGATGCACACAAGTTAGAAGTATCTTTCGATTATGTCGGCTTCAACATCAAGAATGAATTCGTGGTGGGCTATGGTCTCGATTTTGCGGAGAAATACCGCAATTTACCCTATATCGGGATCCTGAAGGAAGAATTATATCAATGAACAAATACTTGTTATCAGCCTTAGCACTTTTCTTGGGTTCTTTTAGTCTGGCTACTGAGAGCCCGGTTAGCACCGAACACCCTCTAAGCGACGCAGGCTCGGTATTTTCGCAATTCTCTTCGATTATGAACTGGTTTATTATCGCGTTGGTGGCGATCTCAGTGATCAGCGTCATCAGGATGTTCATGGTGAAGCGCCGAAACGGTAAAAATCCTGAGAAACCGCCCCAATCCAATCCATTGGGTGGCGATCCAAATCTGCAAAAGCCCCGTAAGCAAGCCATTTCCTGGCCTTTGGTAATCTTGCTTATCATCCTCAGTGTGATTATCTACCAGTCCTTTGTACGTGCCAACGAGCAAGTTACCAGGGAAAGCTACAGTAATTTCGTAGCCAGGGTAAACAGCCGTCAGATCACCCAGGTGCAGTTTGCAGAAAAGGACGTTTTTTACGCTGACCTGGCAAATAAAAAATATTTTAGCACCATGCCTTTCGAAAATCCCCAGTTGGTTGATTCGCTGGTAAGCTTGGGAATAAAAGTAAGTGCCACAAGACCTTCACGTTGGGCAGGAATTATTTCTTATTTACTGCCGATCCTTCTGCTTGTCATATTCTGGTTTTTCTTCATGCGAGGAATGAATGCTCAGAATTCCAAGGCATTCAGCTTTGGAAAAAGTAAAGCCCGGCTCCATGAAGCCAGCAAATCAGGTATTACTTTCAAAGATGTGGCTGGAGTGGACGAGGCCAAGGAAGAACTTCAGGAAATCGTGGAATTCCTGAAAGACCCCAAAAAGTTTCAGCGCTTGGGAGGTCGTATTCCCAGGGGAGTGCTTTTGGTAGGCCGTCCGGGAACGGGTAAGACCCTTTTGGCCAAAGCGGTTTCAGGGGAAGCCGGGGTTCCCTTCTTTTCCATCAGCGGTTCTGACTTTGTGGAAATGTTCGTTGGGGTTGGCGCAGCAAGAGTTCGTGACCTCTTTGAGCAAGCTAAGAAGAATTCGCCGTGCATCACCTTCATCGACGAAATTGATGCTGTGGGCAGACACCGGGGAACGGGTTTGGGAGGTGGACACGATGAACGTGAGCAGACCCTGAATCAGCTTTTGGTGGAAATGGATGGTTTCGAGCCCAATGAAGCCGTTATTATCATTGCGGCCACCAACCGTCCCGACATCCTTGATCCAGCCTTATTGCGACCAGGACGATTCGACCGCCAGGTAACCGTTGATCTGCCTGATATCAAAGGCCGGACTGAAATTCTGAAGGTGCACTCCGCCAAGGTACCTCTCTCCGAAAATGTCCATCTGGAACTTATCGCAAGAGGGACTCCCGGTTTCAGTGGTGCTGACCTGGCAAACCTTGTTAATGAAGCAGCCTTGATCGCAGCCAGCAGAAATCAGACTCAGTTGGAAATGCAGGACTTCGAAGAAGCCAAGGACAAGCTGACTCTCGGAAAAGAGAAAAAAAGCAGAGTAATCCCAGAGGAAGACAAGCGTCTTACCGCATTCCACGAAGTTGGCCATGTGCTTACTTCAGTTTTCCAGGAAAAAACCGAGCCTGTACACAAGGTTTCAATTATTCCCAGAGGTTTTACTGGCGGTGCAACACATTATCTGATCAGCGACAAAACCGGCTATTCACGCAGTTATCTGAAGCAAATGTTAGTTACCCTCCTGGGTGGCAGAGCCGCGGAAGAGCTTATGTTCGGAGAATTGACCACAGGAGCCGGAAACGATCTGGAACGCTGCACCGACATTGCCAAAAAGATGGTGTGCGCCTGGGGTATGAGCGATAAAATCGGCCCCATGACCATTGGCAAGGAACAGGGTGAGGTTTTTCTGGGTAAAGAGCTGGTGTCACGTGATATCTATAGCGACGAAACCTCACAGTTAGTAGACCGGGAAATCCGGGACACCATCACAGAAGCGCACCAGCAGGCCATAGAAATTTTAAAAAAGCATAAACCCCTCCTGGAACTGCTCTCCGCAGAACTGCAGGAAAAGGAAACGCTGGGTACCGACGAAATATTTTCCCTGATCCTCAATAACGTCACGTCAGAAGAACGCGAGCTCGTAAACGGTAAATACAGGAAAGCGCTGGAACTGCGTTTTGAGCATTCCGAACAGGCTACGTCCAATGATTTGGAATCAGAAATAAAGGAAAGTTGATGAATATGCACGGAACCACCATAATCGGAATGCATCGCAACGGACAAACTGCTCTTTGTGGGGATGGTCAGGTAACTCTGGGGGATACAATCCTGAAAGGAACAGCTCAGAAAATCCGTAAAATATTCGACGGTAAAGTGTTGGTAGGTTTTGCAGGGGCAACTGCAGATGCCTTTAGTCTGCTTGAGAAATTTGAAGAAAAACTGAAAACCAACAAAGGAAATCTGCGCAAGGCTGCGATCGAACTTGCCAGAGAATGGCGCATGGACAAATACCTGCGCCGTTTGGAAGCCATGCTTATCGCAGGGGACAAAGACGGGGTTTTGCTAATCAGCGGAGTTGGAGACGTTCTGGAACCCGATGACAAGATCATCGCCATTGGCAGCGGGGGCAATTATGCCCTGTCTGCAGCAAGAGCCTTGGCGCAAAATACCAAACTCAGCGCAAAAGAGATCGTGGTGGAATCAATCCGCATCGCTTCCGAGATTTGCGTGTACACCAATAACCACTATTTAGTAGAGGAATTATAATTTTGGCAGACTTGGACAATTTGACTCCACAACGCATTGTGGAAGAGCTGGATAAGTACATAATCGGGCAAAGAAATGCCAAACGCTGTGTGGCGATTGCCCTGAGGAACAGGTGGCGTCGATTGCAGGTTTCCGGAGACATGCAAGGCGAGATCATGCCAAATAACATTGTCCTGATCGGCCCCACGGGAATCGGGAAAACTGAAATTGCCAGACGCATATCACGTCTTACAGGAGCTCCCTTCATCAAAGTGGAAGCTTCCAAATTCACCGAAGTTGGCTATGTGGGCAGAGATGTGGAATCCATGGTGCGTGAGCTGATGAACTATGCCTTTAGCCAGGTTCGCGAAAGGATGGTTGATGAGGTTCGTCCAGCTGCTGAACATGCAGCCCGGGAGATGATTCTGGACATTCTATTACCACGCTCCAAGAAGCTAAAACAAAGCAGCAACCTGCCAAGTCCCGAATTGGAACGCTACAACCGCAGCCGAAGTAAAATGCGCGATAAGCTGACCGCCGGCACCCTGGATGACAAAGAAATCGAGATAACCCCGGAGCGGGATGGAATCCAGAATTTTGAGATTGTTTCCGGTCCCGGTATGGAGATGTTTGATTTTGATTTTAGCGAGATGCTGGCCAATCTGCTGCCCGGCAAAGGTGGGATGCGCAAGATCAAAACAACGGTTGGCGCAGCCTTGAAACGCTTTACCGAAAGCGAGATAAATGGCATGATAAGCAAGGAGAAGCTTACTGAAACAGCCCGTCAATCCGTAGAGGAAAATGGCATCATCTTTATCGACGAGATCGATAAAATAGCCACCACCGACCGTCAGGGTGGAATAGACGTTTCCAGGAGCGGAGTGCAGAGAGACCTATTGCCCATTGTGGAGGGAAGCAAAGTCCCCACCAAACACGGCATGGTTGATACCTCACACATCCTGTTTATCGCGGCTGGTGCCTTTCACACCGCCAAACCGAGTGACCTGATCCCCGAATTGCAGGGTCGCTTCCCCATCAGAGTAGAGCTGAACAGCCTTACTCAGGAAGATTTTGAACGCATCCTGACTGAACCTGAAAACTCCCTTACCAAGCAATATCAGGCTATGTTCCGCAGTGAAATGGTAGAGCTGAGATTTGCCCCCGAGGCGATTCGGGAGATTGCCCGTTTTGCTGCTCTGGCCAATGAAAAAATGGAAGATATCGGAGCCCGGCGCTTGCACACGATCATGAATACACTGTTGGACGAGTATCTCTTTGAAATGCCCTCCAAACAGCTCAAAACCGTAAAGATAACTAAAAAAATGGTGAGCGAAAGGCTGGCACCGGTAATCGAAAGCGAAGACCTTTCCCGCTTCATCCTGTAATTTTTTTGCCGTGAATACCTTAGCACCATTCTCCCAGGCACCGTCCTTTATACCCGCCCTCTTTCCACCCGGAACCCACCCTCTATCCTCCCGTATCAAAATAAGCGAGGGTAGCGGGAGCCAAACGAGTGGAACAGGAGAGCCGAGAGAGGAAGCAACAGGCATGTTGAAAAGGCGTAGCAATGCTTGACAGGATAAAGACCCTTTATTCCTCACTCACCATCAGAAACTACCGGTTGTTTTTTATGGGACAGGGTGTTTCGCTGATCGGAACCTGGATCCAGAGGACAACCATGGGATGGTTTGTTTACAGGATTACTGGTTCGGCTTTTTTACTCGGTTTGGTGAGTTTTTTATCCATGATCCCCTCAGTGTTTGTTAGCCCCTTTGCAGGAGCCTGGGCGGACAAATGGAACCGCCATCATACGATGATCGCCACTCAGATTGCTTTTTTCCTGCAAACTTCGGTGCTGGCTATTTTGGTTTTAAGCGGAGTGATCAATTCCAAAGTGCAATATCCGCTTCTCATTTTGGCACTGCTGCAAGGCGTAATTGAGGCCATTGATGCGCCAATCAGACAGAGCTTTGTGATAGATCTGGTTCAGAAACGCAGCCTGCTGCCCAATGCTATCGCCACCAATTCAGCCATGTTCAACGGTGCTCGCCTGATAGGTCCTGCTGTGGGAGGTTTTCTGATCATCCTCTTCAGTGAAGGGGTTTGTTTTGCGATCAATGCAATATCCTATCTGCCGGTGATCGTCTCCCTCTTTTTTATAAAAATCAGCTATCCCCCCAAAGTTCAGGACACGGAAACAACCATCAAGAAAATCGGAGATGGTTTGAAATACGCCTGGGCTAAGTCCCCAATTCGTTTTTTGATCATGAATCTGGCCGTATACACGATTTTTGCCATGTCCTATACTACTCTGCTACCGATCTTTGCCAAGGATGTTCTAAAAGGAACATCCGGAACCCAGGGTTTGCTGATGTCCACTGCCGGGATTGGAGCTCTGATCGGATCGGTGATCATGGCTTCCCGTACGAATATCAAAGGAATGCCGCACCGCCTGGTTTATTCCTGCATTGCCTTTACGGGAACGCTGTTCCTCTTTTCCTTTTCCCGCAGCATAGCCTTAAGTCTATTGTTGATGATAGTCTTGGGATTCTTCGGAATGCAGATCATGGCCAGCACCAATACCCTGATCCAGAGTGTAGTGGACGATAAAATGCGTGGCAGGGTCATCAGCCTCTATACGATGGCATTCAACAGCATGGCTCCCTTTGGCAGTTTGCTGATGGGAAGCATGTCCAGCAAAATCGGTGCTCCCCATGCCCTGCTTATCAGTTCCGTAATCTTTCTGATCTGGTCTATGAACGGCTTGCGCTTGATCCCCTCCTTCATCAGAGGTATCCTCAGAATGCTGGTCAGCGGTAAAAACACCGATATCTACAGGGTAAAAGAACTGGAAACGGAACTTGGCGGATGAAGAAGATTTTTTTCCATCTGGGAAAACGTGAACCTGATTACCGGACTTTGATGCGGTTACAGGAAGATTTTTGGCTGGACGGACACTTGATACCCGTTTCCCGGATCGTGGTAGCCGATCAAACCCATTCCAATCTGGTGCATATCTGCAGCGAATCAGATTGTGGAGCAGGTTTTGGGGACAAACCCCAAATCCCCGTTGTGGATGGACTCACCACCAATGTAGTCAATCAATTCCTGCTGATCAGAACTGCCGATTGCACACCCATCATCCTGATGGACCATACAAAAATGGCTGTGGCAGCTTTGCATAGCGGTAGGGAAGGCACGCGCAAAAATATCGCTGCTGCGGGAGTAGAAACTTTAGTGCAAAACTATGGCAGTGACCCCAAAAACATTTGTGCCTACATTGGCGCAGGTATCTGCCATCAGCACTACCAGGTAAGTGAAAAAATCTATGACGAGTATAATGATACTTTAATCTCTTCCTGTCTTCATCCCTCTTTGGAGATTCCCAATCACATCAATATCCGTAAAGGTATCTTCGAAGAACTGCTTCAGGCCGGGCTGACCTTCAAGAACATCGAAAATATACAGGATTGCACATTTGAAGATCACAACTACCATTCTTATCGACGTGAGGGCACTAAGAACCGTCAAATTAACCTTGTGGGAATAATCGATGAATAAGATTATCAGCAACAAAGCCGGAAACATCATCCTGGAACTGCGCCAGGAAACCATGTCAGCCTGGCTGACCATTAAGCAAACAGGCAAACTGGTGGACGAAAACGACATCCTTTCTCTGATCGAGGAAGCCGGGATCAAAACAGGCTTCAACGAAGCCCTGGCTTACGTAAGAGAACATTCTCTGGAAAAAGAATTTGACGTCCCCTTTCCCATCGCCATCTGTAATATTTCAGAAAGCAGCACTACCCTGCGCTATCGCTTCAATCCCGATACTCATCCCGAACTCGAAAACGGATTGAGTTATGCAGCCCTGCAGGAATTGGGATTCTTTTCTGCCGGTGAAGTTGTGGCAGAATACAGCAATAATCTTTTCGAACAAGGTGGCAGTATTTATGATATTTTCGGAGAGCTAATAGATCCCGGAAACGTAGATCTGGAAAAGGCTGATACCCTGGCCGGAGAAAACATCAGCTTTAATTCTGCCGACAAAGATTATGTGGCCAGCAAACCCGGTTTTCCATATCTGGATTCGGAAGGCAGGATCTGCCTGCTGGATCTGGTGGTTTTAAGTGCGGAAGACCTCCCTGCCGGCAAAGAGCTTCTACTTCAAACGGATACTGTGATTCAGGGAAGCCCAGCCCAGGCAGAGATCACTTGTTATGGCAATCTCAGGATTACCGGCGATCTTCATTCCTGCAACCTGCTATGCCGCAAGGACCTTGATATTGATGGGGAGATAATCGCTTGCCGGGCCAATGGGGTTCATGTGATGGGAGATCTTACCTGCAAAGGCATAATCGGCTCAAAAGTGCTCTGCAAAGGCCAGTTACGCTTTTCCGGAACGATCTCGGAAAGCAACATAGCTTGCGAGAAAGAAATCATCGGCGAACCAGGCAATAGCCTCATCTCTGGCGGTCTGGTTCAATCAGGCAATTCGATCTCGATCACCAATGCCGGATCGGGTGATGGTTCAAAAACCGAGATTGAGATCGCCATAATGCCCTATCAAAGAAGTTTACTGATGCAAATGACCCGGGAACTGGTGCGCCTGAAAGAAGATCCCGATGGCAACTCCCTGGCTATCCAGGATCTGGAGTTTAAGATTCAGAAATGTGAAACTGAGCTTGACGAGCAATTGAACCAGTTCCTGCAACGTCCCGAAGAAGATAGAAAAAACATTACCGTATCTGGCACTTCTATCCCTCCCGTTCTTTACAGAGTCTTGAAACACGCTTACTATAGAGAATCCCGAGAACAGAATCTGGAGTTTATCGAGAAAAATGACTAAATCAATCCCAATATTGCTGCTTACCTTGTTGTTACTGCTTTTTTCAGTAGTGCTTTCAGCACTTGAAGCACCTTTTGCCTCAGATCCTGGCATCTCACCCGATGGCACTGAAGTTTGCTTTGTTTTCGATAACGATCTTTGGATTGTGCCCTTTGAAGGTGGTATTCCCCGACGGATCACAAACACTCCCAGCCGGGAATGGAACCCCCAATGGAGCCCTGATGGAAAATTGATTGCCTTTTCCTCAAATCGCGAAGGACAGATTTATATATATACCATGCCAGCAGGTGGCGGGGAAGCCAAGGTAGTGGTGCGTGAAGAGATGGGGCTTTCAGAATGGTTTAGCGATTCCCAACATCTGCTGGTAACCAAATACAGCACCCGTTGGGGACAATCATTCTATAAAGCAGCTCTGGACGGTTCACGCCCGGTTCTCATCGCAGAGGTTGCCTCCCGCTTTGCCACGCTGTCGCCAGATAATAAAAGCATCGTTTTCCAGGAAAACGGATACTCCCGACGGGAAGCTTATAAAGGCAGCGGAAATGGCGAACTCTGGCAGCTTGAGATTGCCACCAAAAAGTATAAAAAACTCACCAATACAGAGCTTTCTGAACTGTATCCCCGCTTCTCTCAACAAGGTAACACAATATATTATTGCGCATCGGACGGACAAAACCTACAATTGATGAAGGCCACAAACCTGAATTTCAAGAAAAGCACTCAGTTAAGTGATTTTCGGCGCTTCAGTGCACGTGAAATAAGCGTAGCCAGAGCCAGTGATCGAATAGTTTTTGAGCTCTTCGACACCCTGTATAAATATGATCCGGAAAAAAAGGTTAGTGATAGGATCAGCAAGCTTGAGATAAACCTTTCCGAAGACAACTGGCAATCCACTCTGGAACGCGAAAAGATGCAAAATTCCTTCGACAATTATGCAGTATCCCCCGACGAACTGCTATTGGGTTTCAATTTTGATTACGACAGCTTTTTTATGCCCCGTAAAGGTGGTGAGGTGAAGCAGATCAGCTTTGACCACTCCGGGATTAATACCATGCAATTTCTTGATAACCGCCGCATGGTCCTCAGCAAACTGGACAAGGGGATAAACAAACTCTACATCGCCACGGCGGATTCGGTGGTGAAGCTGAACCAGGTGGACTGGTTTGGAAAAGACAGCCTGAGCATTGAGAACGTATATAAAGATAAAAAAGGACGTTGGGCAATTGAATATGCCGACTATTTCAGGCACAATAAGATAGCAATTGCTGATTCGGGTCTGGTAAATATCCGTCCCATCGAAACACCTTGGGCGGTTACCACCAATTTTGCGTTTAGTGACAGCGGTAACAAAGCTATCTATGGAACAATTCGTGATGACAGTTACATCTTCGAACTATACTTGTATGATCTGAAAACCAACACCAATAAACGCATTCTGGCCGATGATGCCTGGTTGGGTTCGCTTCGCTGGACCCCTGATGGCAAATCTCTGCTCTACACACGAAGCCGTGATATTTATAGACTTGATCTGGTTCCCCGGGATGAATTTGAGTTTGATAAAGACAACTGGCTGGAGATTTTAGCTCCACCCAAAGCCAAGCCAGACAGCAGCAATGCGGATCAAGAAAAAGATGAAGAAGCTGAACCGGATACGATGAAGGAGGATAAAACCAGTGAGTCCGAACCTGAGATCGTGTGGGAAGGAATAGATAAACGAACTTTTCCGGTGATCAAATCAGACGGAGCATACCTTTTTGTCCTTGCAGTGCTAAGTGACAGCACCTTTTACTTTGTGGCAGATCCCAATCAAGCGGAAACAAACTCCAGCCTGAAGAAGGCTAATATCTATGGGAAAAACCTGAAGGAAGAATTCAGCTTTGGCAAGCAGGCTGGAAACTGGACCTGGGTTAATAAAACCGTTTACTACCTGGACGGAAAACAGCTGAAGTCCTACACTCCCTCCAATGCCTCCCGCAAGGAGATCAAAAGCGATTTTGACTACAGCTTCGATAAAAAGCTATTGAATCAAAGGGTTTTTGAGCAGGCTTGGGGTGCCTTTGGCCAGAATTTTTATGATCCGGACATGCATGGCCAGAATTGGAATAACATCTATGAGCTCTACCGGCCATATGTGGACAAAGCCCGTTCCATAAACGACATTGCGACCATTATTAACGAAATGATCGGGGATGTGAATGCATCCCATACCGGCTTTTATCCCCGTCAGGATGAACGTCAGTTCAGCAATCCATCCTGCTATCTGGGTGCAGAATTGGATTACAGTAATGTTCTGCCCAAAGGGATTCGCTTGAACAGGGTCTACCCCACCTCACGGCTGGCAGTTAATTACAAGATTACCAATGGAGCGCTGCTTACACATATCGATGGTATTGAGATAACTGCCTCTACGCCAATTGATTCGCTGCTGGCTGGAAAAGCCGGTAAAAGGATCAAGTTGCGATTGTACCAAAACGGGGAAAACAGCGAAGCCGTGATTACAGGTCTGAACTGGGCGGAAGCCAGTGAACTTAAATATACCTTTAAAACTCAACAGAGCAGGGAGTTGGTGGATAAACTTAGCAATGGCAAACTGGGCTATATCCATATCCCGTCCATGGGAAATGAAGACTGGACGCAGTTCTACACCGAGCTTTTCAGGGATAACTACGATAAACAGGCATTGGTGATCGATGTGCGCGGTAATACCGGCGGTCACATTCACGATCAGATCATCTCATTACTACAGAAAAAGCGTTATGCCTATTCCAACAGCCGCAGCCAAAGCAGGGTTCAGCGTTTGGAACCACGCAGGGCTTGGGATAAGCCTACCATTGTGCTGGTCAACGAAGAATCCTTCAGCGATGGCGAAATCTTTCCCACTATTTACCAGGAACTGAAACTCGGAAAAGTAGTCGGAACTCCTTCCAGCGGTGCAGTGATCGGAACCTGGCACTACTACCTTTTAGACGGCTCGTCGATGCGTATGCCCGGAACCGGATGGTATAAACTGGACGGAACAAATATGGAGGGCAGCGGAGCCAAACCCGATATCATTGTGGAAAACTTGCCGGAAGATACTATCGCCGAGCGTGATCCACAACTGGAACGCGCGGTTAAAGAACTGCTAAAAGAGCTTAAATAATATGACCCAAACCGAGATAAATAACCTGATCCTAAGAGCGAACGCTTTGATCAAGACTAATTGGTTGCATGCAGTGCATCTTCTGGAGCAGGCAAATGATCAGTTCCCGGATAACATCAGGATAATTATGAATCTGGGAGACATTTTTCTGGAAAGGCAGCTATTTGAAAAAGCCCTGGGTTATTATCAAAAAGCCAGTGCCTTGAGACCGGAAAACCCGCATCTGTTGTATCTGATCGGAACCTGCTATTTTTCTATGGGTGAATATCGGATAGCCAACAGCTATTTTAACAGGATTACTGATCCTCCTCCAGAAGTGCTTTATAATAAAGCGCTAAGCTATGCATTCATGGGTTCCCACAAGGAAAGTATTGATACAATCCACCAAATCCTGAAGGTGATGGAAGATAATCCCTTCATTTATTTCCTGCTTATTGAGCAATATATCCGCATCCAGAACTTGGAGCAGGCACACGAAATCATCAAGATCGCAGAAAGTAAATTCGGCAAACACCGTCAACTCCTGCTGCTTTCGGCCATGGTGAACAGCAAACGCGGCATCTGGCTGAAGGCCTATCACTGCTTCAGCGAATATGAGGCTCTAAGCCCCGTAAACAGCCCGGAAAACCTGATCTCTTATGCTATTTCAGCCTACAAGATTGGCATGACCGACCGGGCAATTGCACTACTTCACCGCGCCAGAGCCATAAATCCCTATATCAGCAGCATCTACGAAGAGCTTGTTCGTATCCAACTGCAGATCGGTGATTTGAATGGTGCCCGGGAAAGCATGAGACTTGCCAGAAAGAGTATCATCCGCTTCGGACCTGTGATGAGGTTGTTACAGGAAAGGGTGAACAATGAGGAGAAAGACGACTAAGCTACTGACAAGCCTCTTCCTGATCGCATTTTGCGGATTTCTTCCGCATTCTCTTTTCGCCCAGGAAGTTCCTTTCACCTACAGCGAGATCACGCGCTTTGCCTTTTCGCACATCAATAACAGCTATGCTCAGTTGCCTGTGGTGAACTATCCTTGGCTCTACATCCCAAATAACTACGGGATAAAGGTTTGCCTGTGGGACAGCCTGTCTCAGACCATTACCCCCGTCAAGGAAATCGGCTTAACCGGCAATGTGCGGGAAGTGGTGCGCTGGGAAAACTACCTTTTTGCGGGAATTGAGCACACTGATCGCCATCGCAACCTGGAAGCAAACGATGTGGTGCTTTACAAGCTTGATATCTCCGATCCGCAACAGCCAGTAGTGGTGGATAGCCTGTTGGCCGGGTCCAGTCTGAAGGAATACATCTTTTTGAACGTGGTAAATGGCGTGCTGCTTGGTTCCTCAATGGTCAACGGCACTCTTACCGCGCTAAACTTCATCGATCCCGCCACTCTGCAGATCAGGCATCAGTATCCCCCCTACTATCGCTATGGCGTGATTGGCGAAGATAGGATTGTCACCCGCACTGCCAGTGCCACTTCCTTTCTGCAGTGCACGGTTGATCTGGAAACCGGAATGGGCATAGAAGCCACGTTTGACTTGGGATATGTCGCAGGGACTTTCCCTGAAATTATCAGGATCAACGATACTCTTACCGCCACGCAATGTGTTGAGGGTTTCAGGCTGTGGCAAAGAAACGGAACCGATCCTTGGCAGCTGCTCTCCTTCCAGCCCGGGGAATACAGCTCTCCAGGTATCTGTTGCAATGGCTATCTGGTTTTCAGTGTGCGCAGTACCGAGCTTACCAGCTTCCAGCTATATGACATCACCAATCCTAATCAAATAGTGCAAAGCAGCTGTCACTATCCTCCCGGGGTGGATGGCTCACCTGCTCCCATCCAGAGCATGGCGATCGGATCATACATCTTTCATAACTGCACGGTTTGGAATATGCTGTGTCTAAAGCTTCAGGCAGGTCAACTGAGTTTTTCCGCCCCTTGCTATGAATATAACAGCTATTGTTATGCCGGTTTCAAGTATCAGAACTATATCCTGCAGCCCATACAGCGCACCGGCATTGTCTGCTTTGAGATCAGCGATCCCTACCACCCGCAACCCAGCTTCACGCTTTTCCCGGGAAATTCTATGTGGATCGACATTAACGGGCATTACCTCTGGGCTCGGCTGTTTCCCATCCAAAACTCTGGTTCCACGGAAGTTATCTATGATATCTCGAGCCTAGCAGAGCCGGTTCTGGTCTATAGTATGCCGGTGGTTCCGGAAAACTCGCTGTTTTTCAATAAACGTGAGCCCCAGTGCTTTTACAAGCTGAATTTCAGCCTGCAGAGGGTGGAAAAATACCAGATCAGCGGAGTTCAGGCCAGCCTGATCTGCACTTTGGATCTGCCCGTTCAGATGACCACCCTGGCCTTTGCCGAGGGAATCCTGTATTCTTCTGCCGCAACAGGGGGTCTTACCCACGATCTATACACCTTCAGCGGTTTTGAACAGAACGATCCCCAGCTTGCCAATATCTATCCTGCCATGGTTCCTGATCCGGGCTGGTTCTATCCCCGCGGTAACTATGCCTATTTGCGGGATCCGTTTATCGATTCGGGCTACGTAACCCTGTTTCGCCCCCAAAACAGCTTCAGTATCCGCAATACCGATTCCACTTTTATGCTGCAGGATTATCTCTGCACCGGGGATGAAGCAGGATTCACCCTCTACGACATCTCGGGAACTCCGGAAGGATTGCAACCGCCATTGGCACATCTTACCCAGCCTTCCAAAGTGCTGAATGCCGATGCCGACACAAACTATCTTTACCTTTTTTGCACCGATAACATAGCAATTTTCAGCTGGAGCGGCTCCGAAACAAGTGATCCGCAAATCCCGGAACTGCCACAACAGCTGTTCTGTTATCCAAACCCATTCAGTTCGGTCATTATGATAGAGGCCAAACTAAGTGCTGAAACTGCTACGGTCATGAACATCTATAATCTAAAGGGGCAGCTGGTTACCAGCCTCTCACCAACAAATGAAAAACAGGATTCTGCTACCTTTGCTTGGAATGGCAAAGACTGCAATGGGAGACAGGTAAGTAGCGGTGTCTACCTTGGAGTTATTCACGATGGAAACAAGGTTTTAGCCAAGGCCAGGATTAGCTATGTCAAATCCTGACCAGAAACACATCCACAAACCCATACTTGAGCATATGCCGCACTAGTATTCTGTAAGTAGTTCAAGAGTTTCGGAGAAACTAAACGAAGCTCACTTTGTGAGATACAGCGAGATTTCTCTTGCCAGAATAGCCCACCTGGAAATCATGACTAAAATCATAGGGGAGATTAACATGACTGATAAAGAAAAACTTAACTGCAACTGCGGTGAACACCACGAACATGACTGTGGTGACGATTGCGATTGCGATTGCGAAAGCAATACCATCACCCTCGAAATGGAAGATGGAAGCACCAAGGACTTCACTGTTTTGAACATACTGGAACACAATGGTCAGCAATATGTAGCCCTTTCTGAAGAAGGCAGCGTGGAATATGACATCCTGCGCTTTGTGGAAGTGGACGACAGCCTTGAACTGAGCATCATTGAAGATGATGAGGAATACAACATTGTGGCTGACAAATTTGATGAAATCTTTAACAACGAACTTGAAGAAAGTGATTTGCTGAACGATAGCGAATAACCACATTGTGGTTTTTTATGCCACACCCCGTTCTCTTGAATCCTGTCATCCGGCAGGATTTTTTTTATTCTCTGATTACACGGAATGTTTACATCTCAGTTAGTTAGTCTATATTGAATTCAAAGTTGGAAATACTGATGCGTAAAACAACTGGCTTTCCAGACTGAGGTAGTATCCTAATGTAAAAAAACAGCCTCGAAAAAGCTTGACGTAATCCTCATCAACTAAGAAAAAGGAATAATATCTTGTATTTGAGGAGATCAGAACTGAATATGCACATAGACACCCTGATTATCAATATCGGCCAGTTGCATAGTTTTGGCAGTTCTGACCGAGCCCGTTTCGGTATTGAAATGGAAGATAGCTGCCTGCTCACCGACTCGGCAATTGCCATTTCCGGGGGCATAATCACCGAGATTGGAGCAAGTTCAGACCTGGAAAAGAAATACAGCTGGGACACCTGCATCGACGCAAAAGGAAAACTGGTCTTGCCGGGATTCGTGGATTGCCACACCCATCCAATTTTCGTGCATACCAGAGAGGATGAATTCGCCCAGCGCCTGGCCGGAAAAAGCTATGTGGAAATAGCACTGTCCGGAGGTGGAATTCGCAGTACCATCCAAAGTACCCGCAACGCCGACGAAGACCTGCTGTTTGAACTTGCCAAACACCGCATCCAGAAGATGATCGCTCTGGGAACCACGACCTTGGAGGCAAAGAGCGGTTATGGTCTGGATACCGAAAGTGAACTGAAACAATTACGAGTGATTAAAAGACTTGCTGACGAGCTGCCCATAAACATCATTCCTACTTTTATGGGGGCACATGAGTTTCCTGCTGAATATAAGAACGACCATGCTGCATATATCAACATTCTTTGCCATGAAATGATTCCTGCCGTAGCCGAACAGGGTATAGCCGAGTTTTGCGATATCTTCACCGAAGCGCATGTTTATAGCCTGGAAGAAACCAGAAGAGTGCTTAGTTGTGCCAAAGCGCACGGTTTGAAGCTAAAAATGCATGCCGATGAAATTGAACCCATGGGAGGAGCGGAACTTGCGGCTGAGTTGGGTTGCGTTTCTGCAGATCATTTGGGAAGAACCGGCACCAAAGGCATCATCGCCATGCAAAAAGCAGGTGTGATCCCCGTTCTGCTTCCGGCCACCCTTTTCTCTTTGCGCAGTTCAAGCTATGCCGATGCAAGGCAGATGCAGGAATTGGGTTTACCCCTCGCAATTGCCACAGATTATAATCCCGGTAGCTGCAATTGCGATTCCCTGCCTATTACAATCACCCTGGCCTGTTTGCAGATGGGTCTTAGCCCAACTGCCGCAATATGTGCTGCAACTCTGAATGCTGCTTATGCCCTTGACCGGGGAAAAATGCTTGGTTCGCTGGAACCTGGAAAACAAGCTGATCTTACGCTTTGGGAGATTCCCAGCCTTAATTTTATCCCCTATCATTTTGGCTCTTCAAACCTGACCAGAGTTATCATCAAGGGTAAAACGGTATATCAGGCATCCTGAGATGGCGGATTTCACTCCCAACAGCTACAACGTGATCAGCAGCGTAAGCCGCACCAGACGCTTCAGTCTGTATCAAGCTGAAAGTATTGAAAACGGCAGACAGGTATTAATCAAAACTCCTGATTCTTTAAGAATCAAGGATGCTGAGCTGGCCGCGGCACTCTTGAAAGAAGCCGAAACCCACCTCCAATTGAAGCATCCAGGAATCCGGGCCGGATATGAAGCCAGAGAAGATGGAGGGGTGGCTTTCTTTATCGGTGAATTCATCGAAGGCGAATCCCTGGCCAAATACCTTACCAGAAACGACAGCACAGTTGATCCGGAGCGAAATCTGGTCTGGATCAAAGAACTGTTGGATGCTTTGACTACGGCACATAAGCAGGATATACTACATCTTGGCTTAAATCCATATAACATTATTGTAGATTCCACAGGGCATTTACGGATAATCGGATTTGGAAAACCCAAGAATTCCTGGCTGAATGGCGAAGAAGGCTTTGGGGTTTACCATCCGATTTTATATGTCGCTTCCGAACTTTTCCAGGCTGGAATCACACTTCCTGCTTCCGACCAGTATTCCTGGGCTGTGATCGCCTATCAATTGTTTTGCGGTGTGGTGCCCTGGAGAGTAGACTTGAAGCTAACCCCTGAACAGCAAAAACAGCAAAGCTTGTGCCGGGCTGTGATCATGCCGGAAGTGTTGAAAAAGGAAATGCCCGATTGGCTTTTTGCCGTTTTACTGCAATGCCTGAAGCTTGATCCGAATCAACGCTTTGGATCGATTGACGAATTGCTGCATCAGATAGAGCAGAATACACAAGTGCCTTCAATCGTTGAAACTGAACCTGCAGAACCGGAAGAGCCCAGCAGGGAAGTAATTGAGCAGGAGGAGCCTGAAGAGCCCAGCCCGGAAGTAATTGAGCCGGAACCGGCAATTGAACCCACGCAGGAAAAAGCTCCTCCAGAGCAGTTTGATGATAGCCTGGTCAGCCTGCTCCAGGAGCCTGAATCCCATGAATATGACGTGGTGACCAGTCAGGAACCTGATTACCTGTTTGTGGATGAGCAGCCTGAAGAGCTGCCAGTTCTCCAGCCTGTCTTTTCGCCTGAACCCATTTGCGAAGCAAAAGATGAACCCCTTTCCAGCATCGAAGAGGCTGAGACTTTGCCCAAAGCAGAACCTGAGTCCATCCCCGAAACCAAATCCAGTGAAGCTCAAATGTTTCAACCCGTTGAAATGGCTGAAACCTTGAGCAATGAGCCTGCTCCAGTTCCTTCCCTTGAAACAGAACAAAAAATTCTGCCAGATACGCAAAGCCAAACCATTGCTCCACCCCAAACCAAATTCACCAGTGCGAAAACTTACCAAACTCCCAAACCGGGGCCAGGGCAGAAATCAGGAGAGTCTGAACCAGACACGTCGAGTCTGAAGAAAACCTTCCGCTATCTGTTCTGGGCTTCAGCAGTGATCCTGGTTTTTATCGCCGTGAAATACATAGCTTTTAGCCCGCATCCAAAGCCGGCAGCTCAGAATGACAGCCTGGAGGTGAATCTGGCAGAGACTGCCGCACCAGAGGAGAATCAACCTTTGCAGATGATCAAGGTTCCGGGAGACACCCTGGTTATGGGAAGCATTGATCCGGGAGCGGATGATGATGAATTCCCACTCCTTACAGTTTTTGTGCCGTCTTTTCTGATCAGCAAAACGGAGATCACCCAACAGCAGTGGTTGATGGTTTTCCCCGATAATCCGTCTTTCAACCAGGACAAAATGTTTCCCGTGGAGAATGTCAGTTTTTATGACGCCATCGAATTCTGCAATGCAAAAAGCCTGAAGGATGGCCTGACTCCCTGTTATGACTATTTTGATACGGAAGTGATCTGCAATTTCGATGCCGACGGGTATCGACTTCCGACTGAAGCAGAATGGGAATTTGCCGCAAAATCGGGTAAACGCCGTGATTTCTTTACATTTAGCGGTAGCGAAAATCCCGATGAAGTTGGCTGGCACAATGCAAACAGCGACGCCAAAAGCCATCAGGTTGCCGGGAAAAAACCCAATCAGCTTGGCATCTTCGATCTGAGCGGAAACCTCTATGAATGGGTCTGGAACTGGTATTCACCGTATAGCTATAAAGTTAACGACCAGTTTAAAGGTCCTGCCAATGGAACCGACAAAGCTCTCCGGGGAGGGTCATGGTATCATCCCTCAAACGATATGCGAGTCTGCAACCGGAGCTTTGCCAAGCCTTTCCAGAAAACACCCTATATTGGCTTCAGGGTAGTTCGCAAAGCTGACACCTAATTCATAATTCTTAACTGATGTTTACCTTTTCCCCGCTCTGCATTACTTGGCCCAGATAACCCTTTGCGGCAATGCGTTTAACAAAGGTTTCGGGATCAGCCTTGATTAGCGGAAAGGTATTATAGTGCATAGGAATAGCCAGCTTTGGGCGGATCAGGTCTACCGCCCACACAGCATCATCGATGTCCATGGTGTAGTTTCCGCCTATCGGAATCATCAAAACGTCTATAGGATGCATTTCTCCGATCAGCTTCATATCCCCGAAAATGCCTGTGTCACCGCAGTGATAGAGGTTTTTCCCTTCCAAACCAAGCACCACACCTGCCGCCAGACCGGCATAACGGCCATCGGGAGTAAGGCTTCCATGCAGAGCCGGAACCAGTTTCACCCTTCCAAATTCAAAGCTGAAAGCTCCGCCGATTTGCAGGGCATGAGTTCTATAACCCTTGTCAGAAAAGAGATTCACCAGTTCTCCCACTCCCACAATGGTCGTTAATCCCTTTTGGGCTATGCTGAGAGTATCCCCAAGGTGATCGCCGTGGGCATGGGTAAGGATTATATAGTCTGCCGATAATTGGCCGGACTTGATCGTTGCCAGGGGGTTTTTATCAACAAAGGGGTCAATGAGGATGCTGATCCCTTTCTCCGTTTCGATTCGAAAGGCCGAATGGCCCAGATATTGCAGTTTCATCTTGTTCTCTCCTTTTCTGATATAATAATCCGCCTTGCCCCCGCTTGCTAACTTCACTCTATCAACTCTCGACCCTCCCTCTAC
>CAZNGW010000027.1:0-30220 GCA_964572925.1 uncultured Candidatus Cloacimonas sp.
GTGATCGATGGCAGACCAAAATACGGCTGGATTAAAAATGGGGGAATGCCTGAAAAACAATTACAACCTTGACAAAAAAACATAAACATAGATAGTGGATTTATCAATACGAAAGGCAGGTGAATATGAAAAAGTTTGCTATGTTCAATTGGATGCTGTTCCTTTTGTTATTTTGTTCATGTAGCTCAAATCAGGTTTCCGGTAACGGGGCAATGTTTGATCCTACAGTAGCGGGAACGGAAAATTATGAGCAACCACCGCAGGTAATTGGAGTTATATCTCCGGATTATCCCATAAAAGCTCGCACTCTTGGAATTCAAGGTGTGGTCGTATTATCGGTTGAAATCGATCAATCAGGGAAAATCAGCAATGTAACAGTGAAAAAGTCTATTCCCTCGCTTGATCAAGCAGCAATTGATGCAGTAAATAGAGTAAAGTTCAAACCCGCATTACTTGATGGGAATGCGGTTGACGCTACAGTGATGATCCCGGTTGAATTCAGATTGAATTAAAATGGATGTAACATATCCCGTGTTCTGAAGCTGAGAAAAAATGATACAGCTAGGTAGATGAAAACAGGCTTCAGTACAATCGAAAAAAATAGAAACGTTAAGCATAGGGATTATGTATATCAACGATGCCCATAAGGAAGGGACATGAAAAAGACAGCGCGTTTCATACTCTTTTTACTCCTCACTATATGTATGTTTGGAGCTAGAAAGGCTCTCATCATAGGGAACTCAGCTTATCCGGATCCCAAAGAAGTTCTTAAGAATGCGGTTAACGATGCAAAAGCGATGGAAGCTACTCTTAAGAAGTTGGGATTTGTTACCACAATTGTTACAAACGTAGATCAAATGTCAATGGAGGAAGCAGTTTACGAATTTTCTGAAAGCATTACCCCCAGTGATGAGGTGTTATTTTTCTACAGCGGACATGGTGCAAATGTAGATGGAAAGAATTATCTGATTCCGGTAGGTAAGATAATTAAAGGTGAGGACGAATTGGAATATTGGGCTTATCCTGCCAATCTAGTTTTAAAGAAGCTTGAGAAAGCCGAGACCACCATTTTCATTTTGGATGCCTGTCGGAATAATCCATTCAAGGGCGTGCGGTCTATGAATAAAGGATTGGCAACCATGGATGCCAAAGCCGGTAGCCAATACATCATTTATAGCACTGAAGTAGGAAAAACCGCAGAAGACGGCGATAGTGAGCACAGTCCTTTTACAGAGAGTTTTATCAAGAATATTGAGACATCGTATGACCAGATAGAAAACATCATGAAAAATGTTGTGATAGAAGTGAAAAATAAAACGCAAGGTGAACAAGTCCCTTGGACAGCGGGTAATTTAAGTACTTATTTCTATTTCAACAAAGCTCCAGAAGTGATGCCCGAAGAAAGGAAAACCGTAAAACCGCAACCCATCGTAAAAATCGGAACCGAGTTTGTTACCGGTTCCGTTAAAGTAGACAGTGATGTTGAAGGCGAACTGTATTTGGATGATTACCTGCTTTGTGATGTTTCACCTGCAAAGGTCGTTACTTTGGATTCAGTAGCTGTGGGAGAGCATAAGCTTGAGCTAAGAAGCAATGGTAACAATTTGGAAAGAAAGATACTTATTGAGAAGAACAAAACTATTAATGAGAGCTTTGTCGCAAAATCAGTTACCAGTCCAAAACCATCTGTATCAGTTTCCGGGAAAGCAAGCGTTCGGATAGACACGGATTTGCTTCCTATCAGAGTATGGCTGGATGGGGTCTTGAATGAAGGATTGAGCACAGGAAAAGAAATATTTATCTCAGCCGGAAATCACAATCTGAAGGTAGAATATCTGGGGAAAAACAAGGATAAGTATGAACCCTGGCAACAACAAATAGTGCTCATGGACAAAGAAGACAGGATCATAAAGCCTGTATTTGTCGAAAAGGCGTATTCAATATCCTTGATTTCCCAAATGAATGACTTCCAGGTTATTGTAAAAGATATGTCTCAAAAAGTGCTTTTAACCGAGAAATACAGCGAACCGGTTCAGCTGAGCGCAGGTGATTACCATATAGAAGTTAGCAAAGCTGATTATCTGGATTACTATTTTGATTTATCAGTGACAGGTAATATGAACGAGAGAGTATATTTATACCCGCGTGATGCGGTCAAAACGTTTATCCCTTCATTGAGCATCAAATATCCAGAATCCTTTAGAGCGACCCTATCTGCCAATAACCAGTATGACTTAGCATGGACGAAGGTGAAAAACGTAGATGCTTATCTAGTTGATTATCAGATTCATGATGGTATCTGGCAAAATGGGGTTTTCTGCTTGAATAGTGCTGCAACAAGTATGAGTTTCTCGTCTCATGAAAAAATTGATGCTTTCCGTATTTATTGTATCGAGGGAAATAAGATAAGCAACTCAAAGGAGTTTTCATTCTTGGCTATGCCTGATTTAAGCCCAGCAAATAAGATTCAGACACCGCTTCAAACATCAGGTCAAAAGAAAATACCAAGCGTTGTTATGATTGATGTTCCCGGGGGAACAATAGTTTTGGGAGATCTGAAGTTAAGGGTTGATTCGTTTATGATTTCAAAATATGAAACTACTCAAGCTGAATATTTTGATGTTATGAACTCCAATCCCTCCAAACTGCCTTCGCGGAATGATCCAAGCACCTTTATCAATTATCCAGTTAACCAAGTAAACTGGTTTGATGCGATAGAATACTGCAATCGCCGGAGTATAATGGAAAACCTGACTCCGTGTTATAGATTTTCCGTATACGGAGATAACCCAGATAATTGGCCAACCAATTGGAATAAAAAAGAAAAAAACCGAAGCATTATAGAATGCATCTGGGAAGCAAATGGATACAGATTGCCAACTGAAACAGAATGGATGTTTGCTGCTGCAGGAGGAACAAGAACTAATAACTACATTTATAGTGGAGGAGATGATGTGAGCTTGGTATCAAATTGTAACACAACTGCTTCTCTTCCGGTTGGATCGAAGTATCCGAACGAACTTGGAATACATGATATGAGCGGAAATGTAAGTGAATGGTGCTGGGATATTTATGGGGGCTTTCCAAGACCTATATTGGAGAACTACCGAGGAAAATACGTCGGGACTAAGTGCACAAGGAGAGGCGGTAGTTTTGGTAACAGCGCACTAAGTTCGCAAATTTTAGCCAGAAGTTATGCCAATGTAGCTGAGAAGAAAAACTCAATGGGATTCAGAACTTGCCGTAGTTCAAAGTAACACATCACATACGAGTAGCAAATTTAATGCAGTAAATCAATATCTGGATAAAGCGAGGTATTGGGTCAAATTCAGTGCTTGACAGAATCCTGAGGCGTTAAATTTTGGCTTGTCCACGGTCGGGATGTAGCGCAGACCGGTTAGCGCGTTCGGTTCGGGACCGAAAAGTCGGAGGTTCAAATCCTCTCATCCCGACCAGATCTTTTAGTAAGCCAATGTTGTATCCAATCATCACTAAGTTGTTATGGTGAAATGTATTAAGCAGTAAAATTCCGAAAAAGAAAAACCGAATAAATCCGGCGAACCAACCGGTTGAAGCCAACGTTCCGAAAGAAATGCAACGCTTCCCAGCCCTCAAGAATGTAAAAATAGAAAATCCCCAGAAAGAAAAGACAGGAAGAAATAAAAACCAGCGAGTAACAAAAATGCCCGAGCCTAAACCAAAAATTTCATACTACCTCAAGCTCCTTTATCCCTTCGTGAAAAAGGACCTGGGACTGCTGTTCTTTGGTCTTTTTGCCATGTTGGTAACTTCGGGCTTAAGGCTGTTACATCCGCTCATTCTGGCTCAGATCATCGACCACAGCATCCCCGAAAAGGACATGGGGCAGATGTATCGATATGGGCTGTATTTCGTTGGGGTGGTGCTGCTTTCGGGGATATTATCCTATCTACAGATCGTGCTGTTGTCACGTTTGGGAATCAAAATCATTACCAAGTTTAAGGGCGATGTATTCCGTCATCTCCTTAAGCTGCCCATTTCCTGGTTCAATAAACAACCTGTAGGAGAATTGATCGCCCGTGTGGAGAGCGACAGCGAAAGAGTGAAAGCCCTCTTTTCCGATCTCTCCATAACAATTATCGGCAATGTGATGTTTTTCATCGGTGTCTTCACAGTTCTCTTTATCCGTCAATGGCAAATCACGATCTATGTGATGCCGGCAGTTATAGTAGCGATTATCGGCTACAGTTATCTGATAAAATACCTGTCCAAGTTTTACCGCCAAATCCGTGAACGCTATGCAAATGTATCAGCCAAGCTAACCGATTATGTGCAGGGGATGCAGATTATTCAAGCTTTGAACCGTCAGCAGACTGTGATCGACGATCTTTCACAAGCGTCGTTGGACAAGCGCAATCTGGAGATCAGGACACAGGTGATCGAATACGGCTCGCAGAGTGTTTTCATGTTCATTTCGAACGTGGTTTTCGTTATCATCATCATCTTGATTTCAGCTCCCAAGATCATTGCCGGAGTGGTTACGATCGGAACGCTGATTGTCTTTATCCAGTATATTTACCAGATGATCTGGCCCTTGATGCACATCTCAGAAAACGTTATGCAGATCCAGCGTTCATTTGTATCTTTAAAGCGTATTTTGGAACTGACAGAATTACCTACAGAAGAAGCAGAATTCACCGGCAACGCAATCCAGGAATTCAACAGCGAAGTCCGCTTCGAAAACGTGTGGTTTGCTTACAAGGACGAGGAATGGATCCTGAAAGATGTTTCCTTCACCATTCCCAAAGGCAAAAAGATTGCCTTGGTGGGTGCTTCAGGCAGCGGGAAAACCACCTCAGTAAGCTTGCTCTGCGGTTTTTACAGAGTGCAGAAGGGTCGCATCACGGTGGACGGAAAACCCTTGAACGAAATGGACTTCAAGGCCTGGCGCAGAAAGATCGGATTGATCCTGCAGGATATTTTCCTCTTTCCTGGTTCCATTCTGGAAAACGTGCGCGTTTATAACGACAACGTAACTGATTCCCAAGTGAAGGAAGCTGTTTCCATCGTGCAGTTGGATGATTTTATCCACAACCTGGCTAACGGTGTGGATTCTGAGCTTTCGGAACGGGGACAGAACATTTCCCAAGGCGAAAAGCAGCTGATCAGCTTTGCCCGCGCACTGGCTTTCCAGCCTGAGATAATCGTGATGGACGAAGCCACTGCCTCCATAGACCCCCAAACCGAGGCCAAGATTCAGCGCACCATGCAACAGGTTTTCAGTGGAAAAACGGCTGTGGTAGTAGCGCATCGGTTAACTTCCGTGCTGGATGCGGATGAGATACTCTATTTCAGCGCAGGGCAAATCACCGCCAGAGGAACGCACAGCGAGCTAATGCAACGTTCTCCTGATTATCGCAAGCTGGTGGAACTGCAACTCTTGCAGGGGGATCAATGAACCGCAATCTGAAGTGGATAATAACTCAGTGGAAAGCTCAAAAGTGGTTCGTGGTGATCATGGTGATCATGACTTTGGCTTCTTCAGCGGTGTCCATAGCTTATCCCTGGGCTTTTAAAAAGCTGCTGGACGTGCTAAAAGACATTTTGCTCAATCCCGCCAAGTATCCTGAACCGATGATCCAGGTAAACCGGGTGGTGATGCTGTTTCTGGCGATCGGTATTGCCCAGCTTTTTACCGGGCTCTATCCCGGAGTGCGGGGTTGGGTAAACCTGCGTTTTGAACACAGTCTTCGGGTGATCTATTTCAAGTTCATCACCCGCAAAGACTTTCGGTTTTTTCAGAAATACCGCACCGGCGATATCGTTACCAGGCTTACCGACGATCTATCGGATTATCCCAAGATCAGTTGGTTTTTGTGCTCGGGGATTTTCCGCGCCTTCAATTCTTTCAGTATGATCCTTTTTTCGTTGGCGGTGATGTTTAGCATCAACACAAGGCTAACTCTTCTATCCATAGCACCTTTGCCATTGATGATGGTGGTATTTTATCTCACCTCTGACAAGCTGTATGCGAATTTCAACCGCAACCAGCAAGCAATATCGGCGATCAACAGCCAGCTCGAGATGAGCTTTTCGGGAATCCGGATCATCAAGAGCTTTGTGAGCGAAGAGAAGTATAACCGCTTTTTCGACACTGCTTTGGCGCGCCGCTTTAAAACAGAGATGAGCATGGTGAAGCTGAATGCAGTATTATCGCTGATCTGGCAATACATAGACTATTTTGCCCAAATCGGGGTGATCCTTTTCGGTGGCTATATGGCAGTGAAGGGACAGATCACAGTGGGAACCTTTTTCCTTTTCTACACCTATCTTTCGATGATGATATATCCGCTCATCGATCTACCTCAGCTTTTCCTGTCTGGCAAACAGGCCTTTGTAAATATCGACCGTTTGGAAGAGATGAAGGATTTCCCAAGCCTGGTTGACCGGCAAAGTGGAGACCAGAAGGTTCAAAGCTTTGAAACGCTTAGCTTTGACCAAGTAAACTACCGTTATTACGACAAACCCGAGGCAGTCCTAAACAATTGTAGTTTCAGCCTGGAAAAAGGAGAGCGGATGTTGATTCTGGGTGCTACGGGCAGCGGGAAAAGCACGGTTGCCAATTTGCTTTTGGGCTTGTTGGTTCCCGATTCCGGAAAAATAACGCTGAATGGAAACTCATTGAACGAGATTGATATCAAGAGTCTTAGAGAACTCGTGGCTTATGTTCCGCAAGAGCCTTTGCTGTTTGGTGGCAGCGTGAAAGACAACGTGATGTTTGCAGTGGAGCAAGCCAACGAAGGGGAGTATAAAACCGCTGTAGCGACCTCTCAGCTTGCCGTGGAAATAGACTCATTTCCCGATAAGGATGCTACCATGGTAGGGAATCGCGGGTTGAGCGTTTCCGGAGGACAAAAGCAAAGGATCACAATTGCCAGGGCTTTGATTAAAAGGCCGCAACTACTTATTCTGGATGATATCACCGCCAGCCTGGATGCTGAAAACGAAGAAAAACTCTGGCAAAGCATCAATGCCAATTATCCTGGAATAGCGGCAATCGTAATTTCCCACAGGCTGTCCACCCTGCATTATGTAAACAGCGTTCTCTTCATTGACAGCAAAGGCGAAAGCCACAAAGGCACTCACGACGAACTGGTGTTCAATAACCAGGAATACCACGATTTTCTGCACGAGCATCTGGCAAAATAACTCAGCTCTTAATGCCCCAATCCTTGTTTCACACAAATTGCCAGTAAGCTTAAGCCTATCATATCCCTTTCATACCACATACCCATGTGGTATGATAGCGGTATGATGCCGGTTTCATAGCCTGGAAGTATACTTACTGATGATTCAAGATTTGATTTGACATTTGCAGACCTTCCAAAAAAAGTGGATGCATCGAAGACTTGGGAGAAAAATATGCCCCGATACCTGTTGGTGGTCTTGCTGTGTATGCTTGGCGCGCTTTATTTCAGCGATGAACTGGAAGACAAGATGAAGCAGCTGCGGGAAGTCCAGAAGCAATTGGAAAGCGCAGAGCAGAAAGCCAAGCAGACAGCTTCCAAGAAGCAGCAGACCGACAGCGACATTCAAAGAACCTCTTCTTTGAAGCGTCGAACCGAGGATAACCTGAAAAAACTGAAAGCGGAAGAAAGAGTCGTTCAGGACTCTCTGAGATCGGTGTCGGAACGTCTTGCAGCCGCTGATTTGCGACTCAGTGATTTGCATAGAGAGCAAAATGCTGAACTCGACATGCTTTTAAGGGTGGACAGGTCGTTCAGGCAGCAAAAGATAGCTCATCGAGATCATCGTTACTTTCAGGGCTTTATTCATGGCACCAGGCGCAAGATAGACATCCTTTCCGGATATAAGGTTTCCCTCTCCCAAACGCAGGAATTACACCGCAACGAAGCAATGAAAGTAAGCCGCAACGTGAAACAGGAAAGCACCAAGAAAGTTCAATATGACAAACAAATAAAGAATCTCGCCACCCAGAGCAAAAAGCTCACCGACGAACAAAAAAAGCTCCAAGCCCAGGTGGAGAAGCTGAAGAAAGACAGTGCCAGTCTGGAAAGCCTGATTGCTTCCCTAATGAAACAACAAGGCAAGGAACCTTCCTCTTACCAGTTCACCGGCAAGAAAATCGCCTGGCCGGTGCGTGGCAAAATCATTCGCAGCTACGGTCAGGAAACCCGCAGCTATGGTACCAGCGTGGTCAGTAACGGAATTGACATAGCTGTGAAAGAAGGTTCTTCCGTGGTCGCAGCTGATGCAGGGGAAGTGATATTTTCAGACCGTTATGGTGGTCAGGGGAAAATGATTATCATAGACCACAAAAATGGATTCTTCACTCTTTATGCTTATAATAATGAACTTCTGGTTGGCCGTGGGGCCAAAGTGAAAAAAGGCCAAACCATCGCCAAAAGCGGAATGACTGGTTCTGCCAGCGAGCCATCAGTTCATTTTGAACTGCGCAAAGACGGCAAGGCGATTAATCCCATGCCATATTTGGAATAAGGTTTTACAGGGGGTAACTGATGAAAGTACTAAAAGATCCCAGCCCCAGAAAGCTGGAAAGTTTTTTAGCTAAAAATCCATTAACCGATGCAAACATCCTGCATTGGACTGGTTCGATGTGGGGAATAGGCTGCCGTTTATCCTCATTTAACGCTATAGAGCGGATAAACAAGCTGAAACAACGTCCTGAAAAACAGGGTTTTATTGTGCTAATTCCCGATCTTTCGGTTTTAGATGCAGAAAAACTGCCAGCTGCCCTGATTCCCTTGATGGAGCAGTATTGGCCTGGCAATCTAAGCTTGGTTTTCGAATATCAGGATCCTCAGTTTGCACACATTTCCAGTGGGGGAAAGGTAGCTTTCCGGGTTCCGGAAGATCCTTTGCTGAGGGCTTTTATCTCTGAACTGGGAGAACCCCTGATCTCTACATCGGTCAACGTCTCTGGTTTGCTTCCCGAAGAGGAATTGGCCAAGATCGAAAAAAACTTCGCCAGTTGGTTCGATCTGGCTCTACTGCCAAACGGAAAATCAAGCAAAGCCGCCAAAGAACACTCCACTATTGTGGAATACGTTAGGGCTGGAGAAGTAAAAAGCAATTCTCATCAGGATGAACTGAAATGCCTGCGGGAAGGTTCGGTGCCTTTTTATGAGGTGAAAAAGTCCTTTCATTTACCTGTAATCATGTTTGTTTGCACCGCCAATATCTGCCGTAGTCCGATCGCAGAAAAGCTGTTCAGAGAAATGATCGCCAGGGAAGGGCTTGCCTTGGCTTCCGATTCCTGCGGTTTGATCGAGGGAGGTCATATCATCTCGCTCAATTCGATGCAACTGCTTCTGGAACGAGGGATAATGGATGCGCAAAGCCATGTATCCAAGCAGGTTACTCCACAAATGGTAAGTTCCAGTTGGCTGGTTTTGACTATGGAAGAGCGCCAAAGAGATTGGCTGCGCAACGCAAATCCCAATGCAACCAATAAAATATGGACTCTTAATGAGATAGTGGGTGAAGAAGGAGACATTAAAGATCCATATGGCAGTGACTTGGACAGTTATCGAAAGACCTTTGAGATTATTGAAAACAGATTAACCCAGCTTATGACCAAGATAAAAAGCAAAGCAATAAAGCAGGAATAAAAAAACATGACCGAGATCAAAATAAGTCCCGGGCTAATCGCAGAACATGGCTTGAGCAGCGATGAATACGAACTTATCAAGCAGTTTTTAAAGCGTGAACCAACCTTAGTGGAATTGGGAATCTACAGCGTAATGTGGAGCGAACATGCCAGCTACAAGAACTCCGTTCAACTTCTTAAGACCCTACCCAAAGACGGCAAAGCCATGCTTGCCAAAGCTGGGGAAGAAAATGCGGGTGTGGTCGACATTGGTGATGGGCTGGCGATTTCTTTCAAGATAGAGAGCCATAATCATCCTTCGGCTTTGGAGCCTTACCATGGAGCTGCTACTGGGGTGGGAGGTATCTTAAGGGATATTTTCACGATGGGTGCGCGACCAATCGCAGCCCTAAACTCACTTCGTTTTGGTAATCCCAATCATTCCAAGGTAAAGCACCTCCTGAAAGAGGTTGTAAACGGCATTGCGGACTATGGAAACTGTTTCGGGGTCCCAACTGTGGGTGGCGAAATCTATTTTGAGGATTGCTATGAGGGCAATCCTTTGGTAAATGCGATGGCGGTGGGAGTCCTAAAGCATGGTCAGCTGGCACGTTCAGCCGCTTCAGGAGTTGGCAATGCAGTAATAATAGTAGGAGCCAAGACTGGCAGGGATGGCATACATGGTGCCACCTTCGCTTCGCTTGAACTGAGCGAAGAGTCCGAAGAAAAGCGAACTGCGGTTCAAGTGGGCGATCCCTTCTTGGAAAAATTGCTACTTGAAGCTACCTTGGAAGTTATCCACGCTGGATTGGTAGTTGGGATCCAGGATATGGGTGCCGCTGGTCTAACTTGTTCGAGTTCTGAAATGGCAGGTAAGGGCGAGGTCGGAATCGAAATTGACGTTGCCTTGGTTCCTCAGCGTGAGGAAGGGATGACTCCCTATGAAATAATGCTTTCCGAGTCTCAGGAACGCATGCTGGTGATCGTGGAACCCCAGAATGTTGACCAGGTAAAGGCAATCTTCACGAAGTGGGATCTTGATGCGGTTCAAATTGGCAAGGTAACCTCAGATAAACTGCTGAGAGTGCTATACAAAGGCGAGAAGGTAGCCGAGATTCCAGCAGACTCATTGGTTCTGGGGGGTAAAGCTCCAGTTTACACAAGGGAAAGTAAACGTCCTTTCTTCTTGGATGCTTTAATAGGTTATGACCTGTCTGTTATTCCTGAACCAGCAGATTACAATGAATGTCTTCTACAGCTTGCTGGCAGCCCCAATCTGTGCAGCCGGCACCGGGTTTATCAACAATATGACCACATGGTCCAGATCGGAACTGTGGTGGAGCCAGGTTCTGATGCAGCGGTTGTAAGGATTCCAGATTCACACAAGGCGATAGCTCTGGCAACTGATTGCAATGGCCGCTATTGCGCTTTGGATCCCTATCAGGGAACTATCGCAGCCGTGGCTGAAGCTGCAAGGAATGTGGCATGCAGTGGAGCTAAACCAGTTGCGATCACCAATTGCCTGAATTTTGGCAATCCATATAAGCCTGAGGCTTATTACTTTTTCTCGGAAGCCATAAAAGGGATGGGAGATGCTTGCAGGGCTTTCGAAACTCCGGTAACAGGTGGGAACGTATCATTTTACAATGAAAGCCCCGAAGGAACGATCTATCCTACACCTGTAATCGGAATGCTGGGTTTAATGAATGATTTCAGGAAAGCCACTACCCAGTTCTTCAAGGCAGCAGGTGATCAGATACTACTCTTGGGAAGCCTGGAAACCAGTTTGGGGGGCAGTGAATATCTGAAAGAAATCCATCATGTGGTGGCAGGTAAACAGCTATATGTGGATCTTGATCAGGAAAAACGACTACAAAAGCTGATTCTAAGCTTGATAGAAAATGATCTGATCAGCAGCGCTCATGACGTTTCTGACGGAGGACTGCTGATAGCGTTGATGGAATCATGTTTTATTCCAGGGGGTATGTTTGGGGCTTGCCTGAATTTCGCCTTACCTTTCAGACCCATGGAAGTGTATTTTGGTGAAGCACCTGGCCGGATAATCATCAGTGCAAAGCCAGATAAGGTAAACCTGATAGCAAATCTCTCTACTCAACAGGGAGTTGCTTGCCAATTGCTTGGCCAGGTGACAGATGATCACATTATAAAAGTAAATAAACACATTGATATACCCACAAAGCTTCTGCATAAAACCTGGTGGCAGGGCTTAAGACTCTGATAAGGAGGAGGAAATGAAAATGGACTTTGTGTTCAGCAACATGTTTTGGGGGATTCTGATCATTCTGATCGGATTATCCATATTTTTGAAGGGTCTGAATATTCAGTTACCCCTGGTCAAGGTTTTCATAGCAATCGTGATCATAATGTTTGGTGTAAAGCTTTTGATCGGAGGCAAAGCCAGTATCAAGGTCAACAAGCATCACTACCGTCATGATTCCTCTGTTTATTACAGTGGCCAAAGCAAGGAATACACCATGGTGTTTGCCAGCGGTACGATTGACCTCTCCGATTTACCAATTGAGGCAGAGGAATTTGAAGTAACAGTGGTTTTCGGCTCAGCGCTTGTAGTTCTGCCAGACGATCTGAATTATCGGATCAGTCCCACCTCGGTTTTTGGATCTACGGCTTTGCCCCCTCATAAACATAACCCAGCAGAAAAGTCCATCGAGATTGAGTCAACAGCTGTTTTTGGCCGGTTGGAATACGAATTCCGGCCCCGTAAAAATGCTCCAGAGAAGAAAACGGCTCCAGCAGATTCAATCGTAACAGACGGTTTTTAGCAAATCAGCAGCTCTGTTTGATATCATGAACAACCTTGGTTGTCAGCTTCCTTTTTATGCGCTGTAGATTCTGCCTGCTGAGCATTCTGCTTTTCCTATGTCTTTCCCTGCAAGCTGAAAAGCTTGGTTATGCATTTAGCGGTGGGGGAGCCAGGGGCTTTGCACATATTGGAGTCCTGAAAGTGTTGGAGGAAGAAGGCCTCAGACCAGATTATATCTCAGGTTCAAGCATTGGAGCGATAATTGGGGCTTTGTATGCCATGGGATATAATGCAGCAGAAATAGAAGAGCTTTGCCTGAATCTGGACTGGGAAGATCTGACGAGGGACATCCATCAACGCAGGGAACTTTATATTGGACAAAAACGCTGGTTACCCTACGGCAATGTGGAATTTGAGCTAAACGATAATTGGATTCCACAGCTCCCATCCAGTGTTTTTGTGGGAAACCGGATAAACCTGGAACTGTTCAGATTGACTGCCGCCGCATCTCAAGCCACGGATTTTGACCATCTACCCATCCCCTTTGCCTGCAATGCCACAAATCTGATAACCGGTCAGCCAAAGGTTTTTCGCCAGGGTTCATTAATGCAGGCTTTACGGGCTTCAATGTCTATTCCCAGCTTGGTGAAGCCCTTTGAGATTAATGATGAAATATATATTGATGGGGGTGTTTCACAAAACCTGCCAATTGACATTCTACACAAACTGGGAGCGGATAAGGTGATCGGGATAAAGGTAAATTCCACCTTGAGGGAAAAGGATAATCTCAACAACCTGATCGAGATCCTGGATCAAACCATCAATATCGGAATTACCCGCAACCTGAATGAGCATCTTGATGATTGCGATCTTCTGATCGAACCTGATTTAACAGGACTGCAAGGCACCGATTACAGTAAACTACGGGAAATAATTGATGCGGGTGAGAGTTCTGCCAGGGCACAGCTTATTCAAATCAGGGCGTTGAAACAGAAACTGATAAATGAATCCAACACTTTGCCCAATGGATTCGATAAAAAGCTGAACAAATTCAGAATTGCGGAAATAGAGATTTGCGGGAATAACCATATCAGCCCAGAGAAAGTAAGAGAATATCTGGAGCTTACCAGGAATCATGTTTACACTACTGACGAGTTGTATCAGGCTTGCAACAATGCATGGAATTCCCAGGTTTTCAGCACCATCTATCCCGAGTTACGCTTAGGTCCTGATGGAAGCTACGATCTGTGCATTCATGTTAAGGAGAAAGACCGCAAAACACTTGCCCTGAACCTATCCTACAACAGCGATGACAAGTTGAATGCCGGCATGGTGCTTTCACTCAACAATTATTTTCTCAAAAATTCCCGACTCCTGGCAGAACTGAAACTGGGTGGGAAAAACGAACTGAATGCAGACTACGTAAAGAACTTCGGTGAGCAATGGGGAGCTTACTACCGAATTTTCAGCTATGTGAATGAAAAAACCATCTATAACTACGAAGACCACCATCGGGTTAGCAGCACACGTTCCCTGGATTGGGGTGTTACTTCTGGCACAGGCATTTTCGCCAAAGACCTGATGATCGCAGAGCTGTTCTTGTATGGAGGACAGACCCGGCTTTACCGGGACATCTCATCCGAGCAGGGAATCCCTCTCTGGAGCAAGAACAGTGGTTTTGGCCTGAAAGCTTATCACGAAAGTCTGGATGACTACCTGTTCCCCAGCCAGGGACTAAGAATCATCAATAAATTCAATTTTGCCCGCAGTGCCGAAGTGAGTGATTTTATCTACAACAGCTATCGGGGTAAGGCTGAGATGTATCTGCCCATAATAGAAAAGCTTAGCTTGGAAATGGGAATAGACTACGGCAGCTATTTTAACCGCAGAAAGAACACTGAGATCGATCCTTTCGTAATTGGTGGGACTGAGGGGTTCTTAGGCTATTCTCGTTATGAGATTAGCGCTCCCCACTACCAGATTGTGACCGCAGCCATCAGCTCACAACCAGTCAAAAATGGATGGCTGAGCCTTGGAACCCAGGCCTTACGCTATTCCGATTCGGACGTTTGGGGCATTCAGAAAGATTGGGAGTATTGCGCTTATGCCGGAATCGGAATCAAAGGCAAGGTGCTGCCTACCAAGCTGCTAATCTCGGTGAACGAAGCTGGGCGGATCAACAGTCTACTCAGCGTTGGCTATGAGCTGGATATTTTCAATTTCTCCCGCAAGTAACTAAGCAAGGTCTGTCCCTGCTTCTTCCCCTCCGGTCTTCCACCCGTAAGCCACCCGTATGCCTCCCTTATCCCATGAGGGAGGGAATAGCGTGGGTGAGGGGTGGTATAGGGAAGTCGAGAGAGGAAGCTTGCTGCCTTTAAATGTCTACTTCAAATCAACCCAGGTGCTTTATCTTCGCGATTATCTCATCGCAGATCTGGCGGGAGCCATCGGCACTTGCACTTTCTACATAGATACGGATAATCGGTTCGGTTCCGGATTTCCGGATGTGGATCCAGTGATCCGGAGCGATTGCCTTGATCCCGTCCCGGGTATCGAGTTCATAGCCATTCAGCAAACCGGGAATACCCAGCATTACATTGTCCATTAACAAAGGATCAAGCTGGAGCTTGTCTTTGGCAAAAAAGAACTGCGGAAGGCCGGAAACAACTTGCGCTAAGCTTTCTCCCCTTTCTGCCAGCAAGCCAAGGATCAAAGCCATGCCGGCAATTGCATCCCGGGTGTAATGCACATCAGGGCAGATAATTCCGCCGTTGCCTTCACCACCAATGGGGGAGAGCAATTCCTGCATCTGCTTGCCGACATTTATTTCGCCAACTTTGGTGCGGAAAACGTTTACCCCAAACATCTTGGCTATATGATCAGAAAGCATGGAACTGCTAAGGTTTACCACGATGTCGCCTTTACGCTTGGGCAGGACAAACAGCTCTGCCAAGGCTACGCTGAGTTCTTCCCCGATGCAAGTACCCAGGTTTGAAACGACAGACAAGCGGTCAACGTCGGGATCAGTGGCAAAACCAAGATCTGCTTTATAGAATTTTACGGCTTCCTCCAACTGACCCAGGTTTTCATTCAAAGGTTCCGCCACATGGGCAAATACCCCACTGGGTTCGCTGTTGATCTCATATACCGTGCAGCCCAGGGCTTTTAACAAGCGGGGAGAAAGCAAGCCTCCAGCTCCGTTCACGGAGTCGATAACCACCTTGAATTGTCTGGCCTTGATTTGTTCTACATTCAGGTAAGGGATGGCAAGAACTTTGTCAATATGGCGTTGGCTTGCATGATCGTCCCTGGATAGCTTGCCCAGGGCATTCCACTCTGACCAGGTTACAGGATCGTTTACTCCTGCGAGGAATTGGGCAGCCCTGGCTGCGCTGAGAAACATCCCATCGGCATCCACAAACTTCATGGCATTCCATTGGGGTGGATTGTGTGAGGCAGTGATGGCAATTCCGCCAATGGCATCAGATTCCTCGACGGCAAGCAGGACTGTAGGAGTGGAAACGATTCCCAGATCAGTTACCTCGCATCCCACACTGATCAGGGCTGACACTACACTATGCAGCATAGCCTGTCCCGTGGTACGGCTATCCCGTCCCACAATGATAGATGGCTTGGGGTTGGGATTGTTGTGCTTCTGGAACTCTCCGAAGCGGGCGGCGAATTGAATGGCTATAATAGGATTAAGGGTGTCCGCAAAGACACCCCTAACTCCGCTAACGCCTGTCATTAGCTTACTCATAGGCGATAATTCTACATACCGTATTTGCTGCGGTTATCCACGATCTTGGCAGCTTTTTTCATGGCATCATACCAACGGTTCCAAGCTGCATCTTCCAGTCTCTTGCGAATTTGTTCCTGGTTGTCCTTGTCTTTGGCAAATGCATTGAGATCGGGTTTCTTGCGTTCATTGGCAGTAATGATGAAACTGCCTTCCTTGGTATGGATAATGCCGCTGGTCTGGCCGGCATTGAGCTTTAAAGCTGCTGCAGTGAATTCATCGGATTTCCCAACGTTGGGGATATTGTCACCTTTTTTGTGATTGGTAAGATCCATGATCTTCCAGCCTTCTTTAGGGGCGGCAGTGAAATATTCACCGCTTGGATGTTTGGCAATAAAGGCCTCGGCCTTCACCTTGATATTGGCAACCTTCTTTTCTTTTTCAAGCTGGTACTTGATGCGCAGCTTCACTTTATCGAAATCTTCATAATACACTTTCTTGTTATCCAGGAGCTGGCCAATTATCTTGCGGTTTTGCTGATCGGTAACGAGATCGGATATGGCTTTTTCTTTGCCTTTGCGCATAAACTGAGTTAAAGTGCCGTTCTGACCGATGCCGGGAATATAATCCTGGTCATGGGCTACCCAATCGGTGTCGCTCGCTTCCATTTTAAGCTCTTTGGCAGCTGCATCGATGCCTTTCTTTTTAATCAGTTTTGCAGCTTTCTCAGCCTTTAAGGCAAGCGCTTCCTTGGTTTCGTCGGAAGCTTTTACGGCCAACAGGATATGGCTGGCTTTCATTTTGGCATCGGGAGTATTGGCAGCAACGCTGTCAGCACGAATGATGTGCCATCCGAAATTGGTCTTTACAGGCTTGCTGATTCCGCCTTTGGGCAGACTGAACGCAGCTTGTTCAAACTCAGGGACCATCTGACCACGGCCAAATTCACCCAGTGATCCGCCATTATCCTTGGAGCCTGGATCTTCGGAGAATTCAGCAGCCAGGGCAGCGAAATCCTCGCCATTGGCTACTCTATTGTAAATCTGATCGGCAGTGTTCTTCACTGCGGCAAAGTCCTTATCCGAGGGCTTCTCTTCAAAGGCAATATATTTCATGCGGGAAGCCGGACCTTTCTTGAATTCAGTTTCCTTGTTCTTGTTGTAATAGGCTTTGATCTCAGCGTCGGTAACGGTTACAGGTTCAGAAAGATTGTAATCGAACCAAATGAACTTACCTGATACGGTATCGTTGTCTTTTATATAATCTGCTTTCAGGCTGTCGATGGTGATGCCGGCTTTGGCTTTGATCTTTTCCTGTAGTTTTTGGCGGGGAAGGTAGCTCTTTACGTAATCTTCCATCATCACAAAAAACTCAGGATTGTTTTTCAAAGCAGACAGGTATTTGCTTTTGTCGAAGCGGCCATTGGTCTGCAAAGATTCATTTTGCATCAGTTCCTGAGGAGGGTTATTCTGCATTTCCGTAAGGATGTCGTCTTCGGAAACCTTGATCCGGTTTTTCTTGATGTTCTGTTCCCAGAGGATATCATCAACCAGAGACTGCCAAGCCTGGGATTCCAGGTTTTTGCGCATATTGTCGTCAATCGGTTGATCCGGATACATTTGTGAATAGCGGTTATAAATTTCTTGTATCTTCTTCTGATACATATCCAGGCTAATCGTTTTGCCATTTACCTTACCCAGGTAGGGCTTGCTGAAGAGGGTGTCAAACAGTCCTCCTATACCCATAGCGCCCATTCCCAGTATGAAGATGATTGCTATAGCAAATGTGATTACCTTCTGTTTCTTTCTCAGGTTCTCGAGCATTTCTATTCTCCTTGCTGACGGATAAAATTCCTTTAATAAAAAGCCACTTTTTTAAACCTGTCATTTTGGACAAGGATTTTTTTGGCTTAATCCAGGAAACACATAAAGGGGCGTGCTACTCCTGCTCTGATTCGGGTATGTGGTTCGAGGTGGATCAGTCTCCCTTCGCTATGCTCAAAAACTCCTCTGTAAACAGGATTCAGCTTTTTACGGCCAAAGCCGTCAGCAAGTAAAACACAATATGGCAGGCTCTCATTTCCGCTATTTATAACGCCAAGTTCGCTACCCATGAATTGAACCAGATCACCTTGTTGCAAGCCGGGACAAATCAGGCCGGCGATCCCTTCTTTGGCCAGTTTTTCCAGGATTACCAAGTCGGGTGAAAAATCCAATCCCAGCACGGCATAGCGAAGATTTGCTCCATCAAGCTGTTCGGCTGTGGCCAGATAGTGAAATCTTCCGTGGCAGCGTTTTCCCACTCCCAATCTGGCTTCCAAACGGGTTCCTTCATAGTTGATCACGATCTTCTGGTTTTCCACGCTTTCGGTCACTTTTCCGCTAATGTGGGCAGGATAGGGAGTCGGTTGCAGATTATAATGCAGGGTAATCTCTGCGGTGGCATTATCGATCTTGGTGATAACTCCCGTTGTGGGAGATTGAATAAAGGTGGGAGCAGTATGCTGGTTGGTGTCGATTCTCTGTGCCAGGGTGTCGCCCAGATAAACGAAGTCTCCAACCCTGCGTTTGAAAAACGCCAGGGCCTGACGCGGTTTCAGTCCTAACTTTTCAGCCAGGTTAACAGTTACTGGTCTATCAGAATAATCCTGGATCTCAGATAGAACCAGGATCCCGCTTTTATAATCGATAAATTCCACCTTCCCACGCACTGGACTAACAAAGTCAGCAGTTACCCATTTCCTGTCGGGTTTGTGATCCAAATGCCGTAGATGTGTATTGAAGTCCACTTTGTCGCCAATCCTTACCAGCAGGGAAGCTCTGATCAAATCTTCCGAAAGCGCTTCAATTCCTTGAAAAGCATTTACAACGAACAATCGTGGGGGATTATATTTATTAACTGCCACAATGGAATCCGGTTCCACCTTATCGCCGATACTGAAGAGAATGTCTCCTTTGTAAGGTAAAGTAATCACTTTGTCAAATTTCCCTTGGCGCGGTGTATCGGTATTTACAAATGCATCATAATTCAATTCATTCTTCATTAGTGAACTGAAGAGACTGTGTTCCAGAGTTTCAGGCCACCTTTCACAATCGCTTCGGGTGTCTATGATTACAGGAAGATCAGTAGTGAGGAATTTAGGCTTGTCATCCTGACCGATAACACATTTTCCCAGTGGCTTGATCGTCAATTCCCGTTTGATGTTCCCGTTTAAGAGCACTACTTTTTCAGGCAGCATTTCCAATATCTTACGGCTGCCATTCTCTGTGTAACTAATATCCAGAACGGGTTTCATCCCCTTGGCATGAAAATGTGGTCTGATGTGGACAGCCAGCTTTTTCAGGCACTTGTTTTCCAATAAATTCTTGGAAACACGAGCTTCGGTTGCAGAAAGCAAACCCAGATGCGGGGTAATAAAATCCGTGTCCTGCCAAAGTTCCGTTATGCCATGGGCATTGAAGCCGTCAATCAGCATGAAAGCGCTTTGCAGATCGTTCGCGGCATGCGAGAATATTCCGCCGGCTCCGATCAGAACGTCAATTTCACTGGGATAAAAATGATAGGAAGCCTCCACAACCTCATATTCAAATTTCATTTCATAACCATCGAGTTCGCTGCTTTTCATTTTATCCAGAAAGCCAATTTTTTGTGAATTATAGTGCAGTTCCTGATGCTGTTCAGTTGCCATGCGGATGGCATGCTTGGCCAGGCTGTGCTCAATCACTGTTTCGCGCTGGGTTTGGGGATTATAGGTGGGGTAGAGGGTTTTATTGCCAATATAGTTACGCACTTCATCGGAACTAAAACCATTTGGCAGGCAGGCCATGAAGCGATCGATGCCTGTTTCCCGCAACACGTTCAGCGCGCTGTAGCTCATTCCCAGATTTGCGCTTACGGTTCTTAAATAATGCCCCTTGATATATGAAAAGACATCGGTAGTGGCTCCGCCAACGTCAAAGGCGAAGAAATTGCGTTTTTCGTTTTCTGTAGCACTTACCAGGCTGTTCAAAACTCCCATCGGAGTGGGAAGAATCTGGGCACTAACCTGTTTTTTCAGTTCCGCATAACCCGGAGCACGCTCCATCACATTCTCCATAAATAGCTTTTGGATCATTTCCCGGGTGGGTTGAAGGTTTTCCTCCGTGAGACTGGGGCGTAGGTTTGGCAGGATTGTAAGATTAAAATCTTCGCTGATAATGCCTTTGATCATTTCACGGGTATCCTTGTTGCCGGCAAAAATGGTGGGGATCTTGACGTCAGTTGCATATTTTGGCAAAGGCTTGGCGATCCGCAGAATCTCTGCCAATCTCAGAACTCCGCTGATGGCACCTCCGTCGGTTCCGCCACAGAGCAGGATCATGTCTGGACGTAAATTGCGCATGGCCATCATCTGATCTGCAGCGCTGCGATGATCATCAATGGCAAATACGTCGAGTAAGATTCCGCCAGCCCCGTAAGCAGCCCGACGGGCAGAGGATGCACTGTCAAAAAGGGTTAAGCCGATCACCAAAATTTGAAGTCCGCCTCCAGCGCTGCTGGTAGTAAGATATTTAACGCCTGGGTTAAAATGCAGTTCGGTATCCGTGGAGCTTGGCTCGAGTAGCGAAATGCCGGTTTTATGGGATAAATCACGGATGGAATTCATAACGCCGTAGCGAACGTCATTGCGGGGTGCTTCCACAGTTGTATCGGCATGGCAGATCCCCAGAATCTCAGGCTTGTCTGTGCCGTTGTCAATCAAGATTGCCTTGGTAGTAGTGCTGCCAATGTCTGTAATCAAAAAGTAACGAGTGTCTGTAGTCATCGTTCCTCCTCTCTTGAAGATATAACTCATACATCCTGCAAAGAATAATCCTGTCAAGTTAATTCCGTTGTAACTTGCCTGACTGAGCGCCAGGATTTATATCGCTTACATACTGCAATCTTAACACATGCTCATGTAGTATGATAGTGGTAAGGATGGTTTGTGATTTCTACCAAGAAGCTATTTGCATTATTTCTTTTTAGTTGACTTCAAACACAGTTTAACGTTAAAGATATTGCTGGGGTTGGCATGGGAATTGCATTTCATTTTCGTGTCTAAATAAACTCTTCAAGGATAGAAAGATGAAAAAATGCCTGCTATTTTTACTCCTGATCATAGGGGCGCTCTCAGTCCTGAATGCTGTACCGCGGGAACTGGTGGTTGTGGAGATCGCCACCGGCACCTGGTGTCAATATTGTCCCGGTGCGGCAATGGGTGCGCACGACTTGTTGCAGAACGGCCATGCTGTAGCGATCGTTAAAAACCATAATGGCGATTCGTATGCCAATACCTATTCCAATGCCCGCAACACCTACTATGCCATTACCGGATATCCCACCGCCCTGTTCGATGGCTTGAACCGGATCGCGGGAGGGAGCGGCACAAACTCTATGTATTCCCAATACCTTCCACGCGTAAATGCTCGATTGGCAGTGCCTTCGCATTACACCCTCTCCGCCTTTGGAGTTGGTTCAGGAACAAACTGGACTGTGGTTGTAAATGTTGGCAAACCGGAAGCTGATGACAATACCAATGTAGTCTTACATGCCAGCATTACCCAATCAGGGATTCCCCAAACCTGGTTTAACCAAACTACCGTAGAAAATGTAAACCGCCTGATGTCTCCCTCTCAAAATGGGACTCCGATAAATCTGAATACCGGCGAACAAACCTCTGTGACCTTGAATTTTACCACTCAGGCTGCCTGGCCGGTGGATGATCTGGAGCTTGTGATCTGGCTGCAGAATACGGCGACCAAAGAGATCCTGCAGGGAAAGAAATATGCTTTGAATGCTCTTCCACCTGCAGATCCGGTGTCCACAGACATGCTTCTTTTCCCCGACACTTCTGTAAATACAACCAACTCGATGCCCTTGACTTTTGCCAATATGAACAGCTTTGCCATCAATGGCACGATTAGTAGCGATAATCCTGCGTTTACACCAAGTGTAAACACTTTTACCCTGCAACCTGCTTCTTCCCAAACCATCAATGTCCAGTTCCATCCCACTGTTGCTCAGGTTTATAACGGCAGCCTTACGATTAACAGTAATTTCCCCGATAATCCTGTTTTAACGGTAATGTGCACTGGAACTGCCTTTACCAATACCGCTCCCTCGGTTTCGAACGTCACCCTCTCGGGCATACCAGTTGTTTATCAGAACCTGAGCGGAACGTATATGTATTCCGATCCCGAAGGACATATTGAGGGTAATACCATCCTGAACTGGGTAAGATACAATAATGGAACCCCGACCGATATTCCCGGTGCCAACGGACTAAGCTATCAATTGACCACAGAGGATATTGGAAATACAGTTGCTTTCAAGGTAACTCCTGTAGATTATTACGGTCTGGCCGGAACACCTGTGATCAGCAGTGCTACCCCCACGATCATCCCCTTACCAAGTCCCCAGAATTTCAATGCTGTTCTGGAGCCACCCAATACCGTGGTATGCACCTGGCAGAAACCGCAATATTTCGACGGACGTGAGTTTGTGGGTTACAGGCTATATCGCGATGGTCTGAATATCCAAACCATTCCGAATCCGAACACCCTTAGTTTCACCGATACTTTTGTTAGTAATGGAACTCATGAATACTATATTTGTGCCGTTTACAGCGATCCATCCAATATGTCGGCCCCCTCTACCACAATTACAATAATCGTGGGTGTGGATAACGACGATCAGATTGTGACGCCCCAACTTGGGATTAAGATCAGTCCCAATCCCTTTAGCTCTCATACCGCAATTGAGATCAACGCCAAGGCAAATCTGAAATCAAAACTGGAAATCTACAACCTGAAAGGCCAGTTGGTAAAAACTATGCAGGTGCTTACCGATACCCAAGGTGAAGCTCAAATCAGTTGGGATGGTAAAACTGCAGAAGGCAAGCGTGCCTATAACGGAGTATATCTCTATCGTTTTGATGCAGGTGATCAGATCCTGAGTGGTAAACTTGTATTAGCTCACTAAAAGACTCGTAAAACAAGCAGAATAATAAAAGCCCCGGCAAAAACCGGGGCTTTACTTAACTGGAAAAGAAACAATATAAAGACATCAAGGTTCGTGATCCTGAGGTTCCTGTTCCCATTTATCTATAATATCTTCGCGCAGTTTCTTAAGTCTGCTTTTTACTTCAGCCCAATCACTGTAATAATAAAAATCTGTAACCTCTACAACTTCACGTTTGTGCAAATGCACGGTGAAACCAATTAAATGTCTGTCGATAGATTTTGAATCTCGCCCGAAATCCCTAATTTTAGATACACTGGACACCCTTGCCAAATCGATTACTTGTCCGCTTGGCAGTGTGTAGTTCATTGTTCAAACCTCAACTAAATTAATCTGGATTCAAAATTTGAATAAACGTCAAATTGGCAAGCTTTTTTTTGTTTGTTTTGTAAGCTGACATATATCAACAGGATAGAGATGCAGTAATAGGAGAGCCAAGCCAAACACACATTTGCTGAAAGGGTGAAGACTGAATATACTTTAATTAGCACAAGGAGAAAATATGAATGACAAATTGAATAAAATCTTTAGTGAGATCAAGGCAGCCCACGAATGTGTTTTGGGGAAGCGTGCTTTCAGAGATGCCAATGCCTGGCGAAGCAATCCCGAAGAGAAAGATCTGATGCGTTCACAGTTTGCCGTGGATCGGGACAGAATCCTCTACAGTGGTGCCTATCGCCGGTATCATGGTAAAACCCAGGTTTTTTCCTTTACGAATATGATAGATGAGGAAATGACCAATCGCAATCTGCACATAGCCTATGTATCGCAGATATCCAGAACAATCGGAAAATACCTCGGACTGAATACCGAACTGATCGAAGCGATTGCTTTGGGACACGATCTGGGGCACTGCCCCTTTGGTCACGACGGAGAAAAGGCTCTTTCCGAATGTTGTGCAGCTAATGGTATTGGGCACTTTCATCACAATATTGAGAGCCTGCATATTGTAGACTACATCTCCCGAAAAGGGAAGGGTTTGAATCTCACCTTTCAGGTTCGTGATGGGATAATCTCTCACGATGGTGAAGTACATAACACCCAACTCAAACCACAGACCGATAAAACCGAAACGGACATCAATGCCTATATTGCGGCCAAAAAAACCGGACAGAACTCCCAATGGATGCCTGCTACCCTGGAAGGCTGTGTTGTTCGCATTACTGATACAATTGCCTATATTGGTCAGGACATTGAGGATGCCATTCGCTTTAATATCCTTACCAGGGACGAACTGCCTGCTGAGCAAGTTGCCTACCTGGGAAACACCAACAGCCAGATTATCGAAACATTGATTAAGAGTGTGATTATAAATAGCTATGATCAGGACTGGATTGCGTTCGATCAGGAAACAAGCCAGCAACTGCTTGAACTGAAGCGTTTTAACTACAGAAGAATTTATACAGACGAAAACGTGAAGAAATCCAACTCAATTATTTACCGTACCATGCATATTATGTTTGACAAATATCTGGAGGACATTAGAGAAGGAAACAAAGACTCCAAGATATTCAAGCATTTTCTGGATCATAAAAGGCCAGAATACCTGGAGCGCTTCAGTCCCGCAGAGCAGGTACGGGATTTCATCGCTACTATGACTGACCGTTACTTTAATGAAGAGATCAAGGATTTCATGCTTCCATGGAGGGGATGATGGATGAAAAGAAATTTTAAGAACAAGGAGATAAAATGAAACGAATCTTAGCATTATGCTTAGCAGCCACCCTGGTTAGCTACATCTTTGCCTTACCGCGTAACTTGGTGGTGGTGGAGATCGGAACTGGAACCTGGTGTCAATATTGTCCAGGTGCGGCAATGGGTGCGGATGATCTGATTTCTAATGGCCATCCGGTTGCAATAATCGAGAATCACAATGGCGATACCTATGCAAACACCTATTCCAATGCCCGAAACACCTATTATGGAATAACTGGATATCCCACCGCTGAGTTCGATGGTTTGAATCCCTCAGTGGGTGGTAGCAATTCCCAATCTATGTATGGAACTTATCTGCCAAAGGTAAATGCGCGTATGGCAGTTGCTTCGCATTACACGATCAGCGCTACGGGGTTCATGGATGGCAACAATATCAACATTCAGGCTGTTGTTTCCAAACCTGAGGCCGACACAAACACCAATGTAGTGCTCCATTGTGCCATCACAGAGTCTCACATCAATCAATCTTGGCAGGGTCAGAATCATTTGAACTTCGTGAATCGTTTAATGCTTCCCAATCAGAATGGAACCGCAGTAAGCCTTTCTACTGGTGGAACACAGACGGTAAATCTAACGGGTAATTTCCAGAATGCTTGGAACATCAATACTTGTGAAGTAGTTCTTTTCTTACAGAATACTTCTACCAAAGAGGTTCTACAGGGTGTAAAGTATACACTTCCTGGGCTTCTGGGTGTGAATCCAGTTTCTGTGGATCAGCTATCATTTCCGGATACTTATGTTACCGGAATGTCACAGCTGAGCTTTGATATTCACAATTTCTTCGGATCCTCTGTTTCAGGAAGCTTGAGCAGCAACAATCCGGCCTTTACTCTGCAGCAGAACAACTTCACCATTGCAGCCTACCAATCTGTTAGCATCAGCGTAGATTTCAATCCGACAGCAGCGCAGAATTATTCCGGGAATCTCAGTATTACAAGCAATTTGCCAGGTTATAACAACGTTACAATTCCCCTTTCCGGGACTGGCTTCAATAATGCTCCACCTCAGGCTACTAATGTAACAGTGCTTGGTCCGCCAGTGGTTTTCCAGGTTTTATCGGTTAATTACGACTTTAGCGATCCAGATGGTAATTCTGAAGGGACAAGCCTGTTTCAATGGATGCGGATAATCGGGGGAACCCCGGAATTGATCGATAATGCCACCAATGCCGAATATGCAACCCAAGTAGAAGATATGGGCTGGCAAGTGGCCTGCAGGGTAACTCCAGTCGACCAATTCGGGATGCCAGGTATACCGGTTACAAGTGCATACAGCTTTCCGATTGAAGAATTACCCTCACCGCGTAATCTCACAGGATACGTAGAACCGCCCAACAATGTAGTTCTGGCTTGGCAAAAACCGATGTATTTCGATACTCGTGGTTTCATCGGTTATCGCATCTACCGTGATGAAGCAAGCCTTACCAACATTATGGATGTGAATACGCTTACCTTTACCGACAATAGTGTTCCTGACGGGAACCATAGCTATTACATTGTTGCGATCTTCAGCAATCCGTTGAATTTTTCCAATCCATCCAACACCATTACTATATATGTAAGCGTAGCTAATGAGGATGAACTTGCTCCAAGCGTGGAATCAGTGTCTGTATATCCCAATCCCTTTAGTGGAATAGCCAGCTTCAAGATTACAGGCAAGGCTTCCAAACCTGTTTCAATCGCCATCTTTAACTTGAAAGGCCAGCTTGTTTGCACCTTGCATGAGGTTCTATCCTCAGAGGGCAACGCAGTGCTCGAATGGGATGGCAGAGATAGCAAGGGAAGCCAACTGGAAAGTGGAATTTACCTTTTCAGAGCCCAAGGCGAGGGATTTGCCAGCAGTGGAAAATTAGTCCTGAGCCATTAACTCAACAAGTGATATAAAAAAAGATCCCAAAACCTCAATAAAGTTTTGGGATCTTATTTTTGGGTTCAAAAACAACTGGTCGGGATGACAGGATTTGAACCTGCGACCACTTGAACCCCATTCAAGTACGCTAGCCGGACTGCGCTACATCCCGAACCGGTTAAAATCCTTAAAATTCACAGCCCCTTTTTTGACAAGCAAAAAATGAGGTTGACAGCATAAGCGTTACGGGAAAATAGCCCCAAGTTGGTTACAGATAAACATTTCTGACCTTAAAAAATCGAAAACGGAATTCACCATGAGCCTGATTCAAATGATCGAGACTGGCATGGAATTTGCCGGTATCCATATCTTGAAAGACATCAATTGCACCTTGGAGCATAACAGCCGGATCGGTCTGATTGGCAGCAACGGAAGCGGGAAAAGCACGCTGATCAAGCTTATGCTGGGGCTATTAACGCCTACCAGCGGTAAGGTGATTTTGGCTAAAAAGATCAGGATTGCCTATCTGGCCCAGAATTTGCAGTTGGAACCAACTCAAACCATGATCTCTTACATTAGAAGCGCCAGGGGTGACATTTACGAATTGAAAGCCCGGATTGAGGTTCTATCTTCAGAAATCAACGTTTCTCACAACGAGCAGCTTGAATCCGAGTTACATAGTGTTTTGGAGAAATATCAGGCATTAGGGGGAGATGAACATGAAAACGAAGTTCAATATGTCTGTGAGTCGCTGGGTTTTTCGGTTGACGATTTCTCAAAAAGTATCGGTTCCTTCAGCGGGGGAGAGCAGACCCGGATTTGTCTGGCAGCCATTCTGCTGATGCCACATGACTTGTTGATTTTGGATGAACCTACCAACCACCTTGATATAGCCATGATTTCCTGGTTGGAGCGATATCTGAACAAATCTCAGGCACCTTTTCTGGTCGTATCGCATGATCGCACTTTTCTGGACAGAACAGTGAGCACGATTTTTCACCTTGAAAACGCCGGTCTTAGCATAACCAAAGGTAACTTCAGTTCGTTCAGTGAAGCTTACCAGATTGCCAGGATGGCTCAGGAGCGACAATTTGAACGGCAGCAAAAACTCATCAACGAAACGAATGACTTTATTCGGCGCAACATAGCAGGACAGAAGACTAATATGGCCAAATCCCGACTGAAGATGCTGTCCCGTCTGGAAGTGATCCAAAAGCCCTTGCAACAGAAGCAGATTCATCTCTCGGTTCAGAGTTCGGGCAGGAGTGGAAATGATGTATATACCTTGAAGGACGTTCAGTTTGGGATAGGAACCGATCATATCCTGGCTACACAAGTAAACTTACAGGCACATTATCGTGACAGGATTTGCATCATTGGTCCCAATGGTTGTGGTAAAACTACATTGCTAAAGATACTTTTAGGCGAAAAAGGCATCCTGGCGGGTAAGCTAAAGGTGGGAGCCAGTTTGGAAATTGGTTATTACGACCAGCATCAGGTAGCTCTGGATGAGACGCTGACAGTAATGGACACTATTTGGGCTTTGGTTCCTGACGCGCCACGGGGTTACGTCCTATCCTGGCTGGCAAGGTTTGGGTTTAGGGGGGACGATGTGGAAAAGCTGGTTTCTGTCCTCAGCGGAGGTGAGAAGTCAAGACTGTATCTGTGCGTTTTAATTCACCAGAATCCTAATCTGCTGATCATGGACGAACCAACGAATCATCTTGACATTGCCATGGGAGATGCACTGTTAAAGGCCTTGCAGGATTATACCGGCACCTTGGTCTTTGTATCGCACGACCGCTATTTTATCAATCAACTGGCTACAAAGTTCTGGGTTTTCCATCAGGCATTGGATGGGAACAAGCTCTATAAAACTGTCTCCATGCCCGATCTGGAGATGGAGGCAGCGATCGAGCTTGCCTTCAGTGTTCCTGAAGTTCCCAAAATTACAGCTCCACCCCGTGAACGGAAGAAGAAAGTAAATCCCTGGTATCTGGAACAGATAACCAAGCAAATTGAATCCCTGCAATTGCATATCGGTTCGGTGCAGAATGAGATTACCGAATTGAACAGGCAATTGGCCAATTCCGCAACCTATACTGATTCCAAACAGGCTATGACCATCCAGGCTGAGATCAACCGGCTTTTGAATGATATTGAGAATTCCAGAAATAGCATATCGCAACTGGAAACAGATTATCTGGAGATGGTTTATGAAGAATAAACGGATTGGCTTCACCACCTCTTTTCCCATTGAAGTGGTATATGCAGCAGGCCACGTTCCGATTGATCTTAACAACATTTTCCTCACTCAAAATTCTGCATCTCATATCCACGAAGCTGAAGTAAGGGGATTTCCCCGAACGATCTGCAGTTGGATCAAGGGGAATTTTATCGCAGCTCTTGCAGCGAATCTGGATGAAGTGATCGGTATAGTTCAGGGCGATTGCTCAAATGGGAATTCACTGCTTGACATGCTGGCCGAGGAGTCGCTGCCTGTGTATCGGTTTTCATTTCCCCATTGCCGGGAAGCAGAAGCTCTGGATGTAGAGATTGGCCTTTTGGAAAATCACTTTGGAGTTACCAGAAATCAGACCAGGCAGGTTAAAAGCAGGCTGGACACTATCCGCAGCAAGCTGGTTTACCTTGATGAACTTACCTGGAACAAGCGATTGGTAAGCGGAGCAGAGAACCATTGGTGGCAGGTTAATTCATCGGATTTTATGGGCGATCCCGACAGCTTTGAAGCTAAACTTGATTCCTTTCTGGACGAAGCCGAAAAGCGAGATCCGCTGCCTACCAGACTAAGGCTTGCCTATCTGGGCGTTCCACCTATCTACAAAAACATCTATGAAGCGATCCTGGGGCTGGGAGGAGACGTATTGTTCAACGAAGTGCAGCGGCAGTTTTCCATGCCTCATTTGAAAGCGGATATCGTGGATCAATACCTTGCCTATACTTATCCTTACAGTGTTTATGACCGATTGGAAGATATCCTGCCGCAACTGAAAAATCGTCAGATTGAAGCGATAATCAGCTACACCCAGAGTTTTTGCCATCTGCAGATAGATAACCTGCTGCTTAAAAAACACATAGATCTTCCCTTCCTGACCTTGGAGGGAGATCAACCCGAAGAGCTGGATTCTAGAACAATTTTGCGTTTGGAAAGCTTCTTCGAAGTTCATGCGGGAGTTTGAGCGTATCGTTTTTATGCAATGTCTACTGCAGAAAAAATAACTAACCTGCTTTCCTGCTATCCATTTCCAAATGGGTGAAAATCCGTGCAATTATCCTGACTTACTTCGTCCTTCCTCGCCTCCGGTCTTCCTCGCTATAACCACCCGGAAGCCTCCCTCATTTTATTCGAGTGGGTTTCGGGAGGAACTCGAGTGGCAGGTAGGTGGATATAGAGGATGGTGTGAACATAGTGTATCGTCCTAAATAAGTTGACACGGAATTAAGTCAAAGGAGATTAGGATGA
>CAZNGW010000028.1:0-30210 GCA_964572925.1 uncultured Candidatus Cloacimonas sp.
GTTCGGAACAGAAGTTCGGATTAGTCGAAGCTAAACCCCGTAAGGGGTGAAATCCCTGCGAAGTTGTTAGCGTTCGGAGCAGAAGTAAGACCGTTGCACATAACCTGGCACACTGAATTTATTCGGTTGGAGCACTGGATTTATCCGGAATTTGACAGAGATTGACGCGTTTTTCACTGAATTGTAGCTAAATATACCAGATAAATCTGGCATGTCCAACCAGATAAATCTGGTGTTCCAGTTAATTCAACGGTCTTAAGTTCATAATAGTCGAGGGTAAACCCCGTAAGGGGTGAAATCCCTGCGATGTAGTTAGCGTTCGGAACAGAAGTTCATATTAGTCGAAGCTAAACCCCGTAAGGGGTGAAATCCTTTAGCCTGGGGTGAAGCGTAGCGGAACCCCAGGATTGATGAACAATAATACCCAAACCCCGTCAGGGGTGACACCTACTATTGTTTGAATTATAGGCACCTGTCTGCATGGTTGGTGTCGCCCGCAAGGGGCTTGACATTGAAAGGCTTTCTACCTGGGGTTCCGCTACGCTTCACCCCAGGCTAAAGGATTTCACCCCTGACGGGGTTCAACTGAGCATAAAATCATGTAGCGAGCGAATCTTGATTACAGTGCAAACAGATCTCACCCCTGACGGGGTTCAACTGAGCATAAATCAGGTAGCGAGCGAATCTTGATTACAGTGCAAACAGATCTCACTCCTGACGGGGTTTTACATAGATGCAGGAAAGCTTTGCAGGGTTGATGATCTCTTACGCAGAAATAAATTGGAATTGCCCACTCGATCTGAAAGAAACCCGGTCAATTTTGGAGGGACATGGATAAATGCAGCACGAGCAAAACAGCTTTAGAACGCATCAATTGACTATTTACCTATTAAAAGAGAAAACCCCGGATTGCTCCGGGGTTGTCCATTATCACTTGTTAGCTTGTTGAGTTGCTAACTTGTTAACTATTTCATCATCAGCATCTTGCGGGTAATGGTCTTTCCGGCGTTGTTCAAACGGTAGAAATACATTCCGCTGGAGACAGACTGATTGTTGTTGTCCACGCCGTTCCAAACGACTTTGTGGTAGCCGGCGTCGATGTTGCCATTAACCAGGGTTTTCACCAGCTGGCCTTTCAGGTTGTAAACGCTCAGGCTGGTAAATCCACTCTGAGGCAGACTGAAAGAGATGGTGGTTTCAGGATTGAAGGGGTTCGGATAGTTTGCGGCATCCAGCACTACAGGGATATTGATCGGATCGTCATTGGCAGAGCTGGGATGAATGATGGCGCGGAGCATGATCTCACCGGTAGTAACAGCTTCCCAGTCTGTGGCTATTTTTTTGTAGCTGAAGCCGTTGGAACTGGTGTCAAGTCCGATCAGAGCGGCATTGGTAGTTTCCAGAATGGCTACGTAGAACGCACCATCGGGAACCTGAACTTCCTGCGGCAGAGTTACATAGTTCCAACCGGCAACCACGGAGGCAGCAGGATATTGGAACTGAGCCATCTGGGTTCCGGGCATGCCATTGGCACCGTCGTTATCGAAAATACGCACGATGATACCGGCAGTTCCGGGAGTGTGGACAAATACTTTGACGAATTTAACGGAAACCGCTTCGCCAAAGGCATATTTCACAGCCATCTGTTTGGTGGAACCAACGCTGAAACCATCTTCGGCAGTGCCATCGTCGTGGCTGAGTTCAGACTGCCCTTCAGGAAGCACAAACACGCTGATCACATTGGAAGGAGTGGATTCATTAGCATCATACATGGCAGTAACATGATAGGTATGGATTCCGCCGGTGACGTCGTTGTCGGAATAGGTGAGTACATTGGCCGCAACCTGACCCAGATAGGTTCCATCGCGGTAGATTTTATAAGCGGTAACGTCGCGATCACGCACAGGAGTCATGGCCTGCGACAGGGTTCCGGAAATTGGCTGAACATTGTTTTCAGGAAGCTGGCCGATCACATATTCGTTTCCGGCAGCGTCGGCTACATAAACCTGGATGTTCCAGTTGTAGGTAAGAGTTGCGCTCAGTGCGGTAAGAGTAGTCCAGGCATTATTGAAACGGATCACGTTGCCATAGCCTTCCACTTGAGGACCTTCATCGCAGCCGGCGGGATATCCACCTGTGGCGTTGCAACGGAAACCGGCCATCAAAGAGGTTCCGGCAGGGATTGTGTAAGGAGTTGTAAGAATGATCTCGTTCCAGGCATCGATGGTGGGATTAGCAACTGGCTGTTCATAAACCAGGGTTCCGGCATTGCCAGTCCAGATGCGCACGGTGTAGGTGCACAGGGTGGTGGGTTCAGCAGGGACGAATTTGATCTTGGTGATGTTCATGCCGACATAGGGATAGATGCTGTTGGTCTGGCCAAGGGCATCCCATTTGGCCGCTACGTCAAAATCTGCTGCGGCGTTGGTACCGATGGAATTGCCGGCAGGTTCGCCACAATATGACAGCCAGCCTTCTTCTCCCCCGCCACCGCCACTGCCTGGGGCATCCCAGTTCAGGGTAACGGTTGTGCCGTTCACGGTTCCTTCCAGATTTTCAGGAGCAGCGATGAATACATCGTTGTAGATCTTGAAATCGTCAATGCGGATGCCGGTTCCATTGGGTGTATCGGAGTCGGATTTGAAATACCAGCGGAACTGAGCAGTTTGGCCGGCATAATCGGTGATCAGTCCATCGAGAGTGTAGCTTTCGGTCATGGAAGCCCAAGCCGGAGGAGCATCACTGTAAACGTAGTTACTTCCATTAGGATCATTGTAGGGGTTACTCATGGCATACCAGGTAACACCATTATTGACTGAGATTTCCCAGCCGAAATAATCAACTTCGGGGAAAGTATTGGGATCGGTGAAGCTACCCATGATCATAAAGTCAGCGCGGATATCTCCTGAAGAGGGAAGTTGAATGGGAGGGCTAACCAGGTAGTTCATCATGTTGATGTTATAGCTACCGCTGGTGTTCTGGCAGATCATGGCATGTGTGGGTGACGGAGCAGTGGTGTCGGTACCCAGGTTCCAGATGTCTCCACCGAGCGGAACCAGGCTGGCCCAGGTCATTTGGCCATCATTCACACCGTTGTTGCTATATCCGCCGAAGGATATATCGTCCACCATCATACCGAACATGGCAGGAGCGTCTGAGGTGTCATAAGCAGGATCAGAAGCAAAGGCAAAACGGATTTTAACGTTTTGGCCAACGTAGCTGCTAAGGCTGAAAGTGGCATTGGTCCAGGTGGTTAACACGCCACCCCATCCGGGTATGTTTGCGCCTTCACCATGCTCAAAACCGAAAGAATAGGCAGAGGTAATGTTATAGGCAGGGGTTCCTGTAATGGGAGTCCAAACGGTTCCGCCATCGGTGGACAAACGAATGTTGCAGGCGTCCCAACCAGTATAGGGAGCAGTAGCGCCAGCGGGATCTTCCACATTGTAACGAAGCTTAAAAGTAAGTGTGGCATTGGCAGCGGTAATGCTGCGGGCAGGGGTGTCCAGCACCAGATATTGATGGCTGTAATAACCACCAATGTTGGTTCCGGAAGCGAGAGCGGGATCTCCCATCCACCAGCAGTCACCCTGAGTTCCGCCATAGTTGTATATATGCCAGTTATTGGGGGACTGAGCGCCATCATAGTGCGTCCAGCCAGTGGCGCCGGATTCAAAATCCTCACTGTAGGCTACCACTTCATAACGACCGGCTGCAAAGACGGCAGTTACGATAGTAAGGGCTAAGATGATCAGCCAATACTTTTTCATTGATCCTCCTTATCGATCAAGTAATGTTTCTTTTTATTACGCGTTGTGTTAAGGTATTGAATCTAAAGCTGGGAGACAATCCCTCTAAGGTTCAATTCTCTCTAATTCTAAGCTTTTCTAAGAGCCGCAAATCTGTCAATCAATTTTTGTGCCAAAACCCTTAAGTATATTGCAGGCGGTAGAGGTCATAATATAATCCCTTCTTTTCCAGAAGGTCAAAATGCGATCCTTCCTCCACGATCTCGCCTTTGTGTAAAACGACAATCCTGTCCACATGCTGAATGGTGGAAAGGCGATGGGCGATCATGATTGAAGTGCGGTTCTTGATAATTTTTTCCAGGGCGTCCTGGATCAGGATCTCAGTTTCAGTGTCAATGTTGGAGGTGGCTTCATCCAGGATAAATATGGAAGGATTGTATGCCAAAACCCTGGCAAAAGCTATCAGTTGCCGCTGTCCGGTGGAAAGGGTAGCGCCGCGTTCCATCACCGGTTCGTCATAACCGGCGGGTAGTTTGCAGATGAATTTATCGGCATTCACATATTTTGAAACCTGGATGATCTCATCCTGGCTCAGCTTGTCGTTGCTAAGGGCAATATTCTCTTTGATATTGCCTGAGAAGATAAATACGTCCTGTTGCACGATGCCCACATTGGCGCGTATATCTTCCAGCGAATAGCTGTGAAGTTCCTTGCCGTCGATCAAAATGCGTCCTTTCTGATATGGATACATCCCGAGGATAAGGTTGGCGATTGAAGTTTTACCACTGCCGGTGTGGCCAACGAGTGCGATCTTTTCGCCGGGTTTGATCTTCAAAGAGATGCCTTTCAGCACCCATTCATTAGGATTGTAGGCCAGCCAGACATTGTCAAATTCGATTTCGCCTTCCAGTTTAAGTCCGTGGCTAAGGTTTCCTCGATAATCGTCGGGTTCTTGCTCCAACAGGTCAACGATGCGTTCCGCTCCGGCCATTGCACCCTGTAGGATATTGAATTTTTCGGAAAAATCATTGATAGGTTCGAAAAGCTTGTTGATATACTGGGTGAAAGCCATCAGCAGACCGATGGTGATCATGTTTCGTAAGATCTGTCCACCGCCATACCAGATCATGATGGCCACCGCCACCTGTGAAGAGACATGGATGATAGGGCGGAAAAAGGCAAAGAGCTTTAACTGTCGTATCGAAGCCAGGAAATATTCTTGGTTGATGTCAGAGAACTCTTGTTTTTTATGAAAGTATTGATTGAATAGCTGAATGATCTTTTGTCCCGCAATGTGTTCCGCCAAAGTTGCATTCAAGGCGGCAAGCTGTTTTCGAACTTCCCGGTAGATCACCCTGGTTTTCCGACGGTAAACGGAGATAATCCAGATCACGATAGGTAGGATGGTAAAACTCACCAAAGCAAGTTCCCAGTTCAGAACCAGCATCAGAACCACAATCGTAACGATCAGGATAAAATCTTGAATAATGGTTATCACACCTGAGGCAAGCATTTCGTCAATAGCGCGAATATCATTTGTAACCCTTGTTACCAAGCGCCCCACGGGATTCACGTCGAAATATTTGGTGGGCATTTTTTGCAGATGAGCAAAAACGTCGTAGCGCAGGTCTGCCATTGCCCTTTGTGAAAACATCGCCGTAATCACGCTCTGGAAATAGTTGGTCACCAAGCGCACTGTGATGATCAGCAAGAACAGGATGGCCAGTCGTAAAAGCTTGCCAGAAGCTTCCTGACGGATCGCCAGGCGTTCCATTCGAGGTAGTTTGTGCAAATCGGCTTTGGTAACAGCCAGAGTGTTCCTGCTAATCTGGAACCAACCCTGTAGCTTACGGGTAATCTGCTCAGGGTGATCGGTTCTTGTAATGTATTTGTTTAAAATCTGGACGTTTTTATCATGATTATTGATCAGGAACACCGAGGTATTGCTTAGAATGCCTTGTTTTTCCAGTTCCTGCCAGTCCTTTTTGTTTATTTTGTTGCGGTCTTTGGAACTCAGCACGATAAAGTTCAGGCCTTCATAGCCGTATTCGTGCAATTTCAGCTTGTGATATCGCGAGGAGAACTGGTCAAAGTAGGTTTTGTCCGCAAAGATGGCAATCACTTTATCAGAAACAATATAATCATCAATTGCGGTTCGCTGGATCAGCGGAAGAACAACTTCCGCACCGGAGACCAACATCAGCAGAAGGAAGGAAAGCACCACCCATTTGGTATAGGGCTTCAGGTAATGCAACATTTTGCCGTATAAACGGCGGTCGTAAACATTGCCTTTCAGTTCATCGGCAAAGCTTCCACCGCCACCCCGGCCGCCACCGCCACCGTGCATCATAGTTCCTCCCCTTCCAGACGTGCCTTGATCCGCTGTTTTTCGTAGAGGTCGTTGTACAATCCGCCCAGTTTAAGCAGTGTGTCGTGGGAGCCGCGTTCTACAATCTGGCCTTCTCCCAGCACGATGATCTTGTCGGCATGCTGGATGGAGGAGATGCGATGGGCAATGATGATTGTTGTTTTACCCTTGCGAAGCTCGATCAAGCGTTCCAGGATATGGCGTTCGGTTTTTGTGTCCACGGCTGAAAGGGCATCGTCCAGGATCAGGATCTGGGGGTTGGTTAATAGCGCTCTGGCAATTGCCACACGTTGTTTTTGACCGCCGGAAAGGGTGATTCCCCGTTCCCCCACCATAGTGTCAAACCCGTTGTCAAATTCAATTATCTCATCATAAACCATAGCAGCGCGGGCTGCATCAAAAACCTTATCCAAAGAGGTTTCGGGATTGCCGAGTCGGATGTTGTTGGCTATGCTGTCCGAAAACAGGAAAATATCTTGGGGAACCAGCACCATATCCCTTCTGAGCACCTTCAGGGGTATCCTGTGGATTTCGGTATCATCCAAAAAAATAGAGCCTTTGGGCGGATCATAAATCCTGACTAAAAGCTCGATCAAGGTGGTTTTACCGCAACCTGTGGGGCCAACCACAGCGAGGGTTTTTCCTTGTTCAATGGCAGCGCTGATCCCGATAAAAATCTCGGGCAGCTCATGTGCATATCTAAAGTTCAGATCGTGAATCTTGATTGCGCCGTAAAGTTGTTTGATAGAAGGGTCTGCTTCAGAATCGTCGATCTCGGGTTTTTGTTCAAAGATGCTGTTCAGACGTTTCAGGGAGGCAGTGCCACGCTGATACATGTCCACGATCATACCAATGGCTATCATAGGCCACACCAGCATACCCAGATACTGAAAGAAGGCAATGAAGCCACCAATGCTAATATCACCACGTATTGCTGCCCGACCTCCGAAATATAAGGTGATAATCATGCTGATACTAACAATGAAACCCATGAATGGGCGGAAAATACCGGATATTTTAGCAAGGGCGATGTTTTGCCGTACAAAATCCTGAGAAACTCCATCCATTTTGTTCAACTCGGCATGCTCCTGATTAAATGCTTTCACTATCCGGATTCCTGAAATGCTTTCCTGAACCCTGCCACTCAGGGTAGCAAAGCTTGCTTGGACAGCACCAAACCTTTTATGCATTTTACGGCCAAAATGCCTGATTGTAAGGGTTAAAAAGGGCATCGGTATAATTGCCAGCAAAGTCAACCGCCAGTTTATCGTGATCATAAAAGAAAAGGAAGCTACCGTCATCAGAATAATGTCCATGGCGGCAATCAAACCCATTCCAAATAGCATGCGAACCGCATTCAGGTCATTTGTGGCATAAGCCATCAGGTCGCCAGTCTTGCTGCGATTGAAGAAATTCTGGGAAAGGGTCAACAGGTGGTCGTAATAGTCTTGGCGTAAATAGCGATCTATCTTGTGAGAGTTGCCTATGATCAGCACCCGCCAGAAATAGCGCAGAATCATTACCGCAATTGCCAGTCCAAAGATGATCAGACCGACCAAAACCAATCCGTGGTTATCGATCGTCCTGGCCTGAATGTGGTCTATGGCATATTGCATCACTTTGGGCATGGCAAGCTGAACCACGTCCACCATGATTAGCATGATGATTCCGCCGATTATCTGGGCATAGCTTTTTTTTAGATAGGGGATGATTGCATCGAAAGTGCGCATTTTTCTCCAAACTGTGTTGAGTTCTGAAATACCCGGGAGTATTTCACAAAGACACCCTTTTAGAGAGTTTGTTTTTGTCAAATCCTTTATGCAGGCACCGCTCTGAGACACTTTTTTTATTGACAAGGTATTGAGGGGCATAAAACTTAGATTTTATGAGTAACAACGATGTAAAATCTGCCATAAATCCAGTATTACCGCTTCCCGATATGCATTTACCGGAATTGATTGCCAACTTGATGGGCAATTTGCCTGGACTGGCTTATCGCTGTCTGTATGATCAGGATTGGTCGATGATTTTTTTGTCCCAGGGCTGTTTAGCGCTTACAGGCTATTCGGAAAAGGAACTTGCCAACAAACGAATCCGAACTTTCGATGATCTGATTATCGAGGAGGATAAGGATTATGTGCGTATGGCTGTGGACGAAGCCGTGGCTGAGCATCGTCAGTTTCAGATGGAATATCGTATCATGCATCGGGATGGATCGATCCGTTGGGTTTGGGAGCAGGGTTCAGCGGTTTATAGCGACCAGGGGAAGGTTCTCTATCTGGATGGCTTCATCGCAGACATCAGCAAGCGCAAACATATTGAGCAGGAATTGAAAGACGTAGCTGGTCACCTGGTGGAGTTGAATGCCACCAAGGACAAGTTTTTTTCTCTTGTTGCCCACGATTTGCAAAACCCGGTATATGCGATAATCTCTCTTTCTGAATTTTTGGAAATCAACCATGCAAGTTTTACCACCACAGAGTTGACTGGCTTCATAAATCAAATCAACGTCTCCGCCAAGAATATCTATTCGCTGTTGGAAAACTTGTTGGACTGGGCCAGGAGCCAGACCGGTAAAATACGTGTGCAAAGAGAGTATTTTTCTTTACCTAAGTTGATTAACAGCGTTATCGAGTATTTCCGTCCCGGGACAACCGAAAAAGATATAGTAATTATGTTCAATTGCCAGGAAGACATCATGGTTGAAAGCGATTCCCGCCTTTTAATCTCCATTCTGCGCAATCTGCTGTCCAATGCGATCAAATATTCTTACCCCGGTTCCAAGGTAAAAATTCAAGTGCTACAAAGCGACATGGAACTTGAAATCTCGGTAATCGACAAAGGGACAGGGATTTCACGCCGTTTTTTAGATAAGATATTCCGGATTGACAATGAGTTGAGAGCACTGGGAACCAACCATGAGGAAGGAAGCGGTTTGGGACTGATCCTGGTGAAGAGTTTTGCCGACATCCTGGGGGCAAGGGTTCGGGCAACCAGTAAAATAAACCAAGGCAGCACCTTCAGCATCATCCTGAAAAGGGATTTCCAGGTAGGCTGACATAATTATCTACTTATATTATCCTTGATAAGTTGGCTAACTTACCGGATGCATCCCTTGCCTTTAAGTCCCAAACCGGTATATTGGCTTTGAGCGGAAAGTTTTTTTATTCATATCGCTTTCAGAGAAAGGGAAAGCAGAATTTGATTGACGTTTGACAAGCATTCAAAAATCATGCTTTCCACTATTAAAAACGGTGAGATCATGAACAGACTTTTCAAGCCAGAACTGGTTAAAATCGTCGAATCATTCGACACGAAACAGGATTGCCTGAATTACATGGCAGCCATGCTTTCGGAAAGCGGGTGTTTGAGCTTTCCCGATCGCTTTCTGGCTGCAGTTAAGGGACGTGAAGAGATTATGAGCACGGGCATCGGCCGTGGCATAGCCATTCCTCATGCCCGAGACCTTACGGTAAGCTGTTTGCGTATAGCGGTTTGCCTTGTCCACCAAGCGTTGGAATTCAATAGTGTGGATAATCAACCAGTGCAAATGGTGTTCATGATAGCGGTTCCGCAAAGTTCAAACCAGGACTATATGAAAATCTTGCGCTCGCTGTCGGAATTCCTGCGGCGGGATGAAAACCGTGAAACCCTGTTAAACGCTATCAGCGAAGGGGATTTGTATGAAAAAGTTCACGCACTTGAGGACAAAATACGTCCTCAGCTTGGCGTTTAGCCTCCTGCTTATCATTCCTCTTGCAGCCCAGCACCAGGATGCGGGAACCACTGGGTTTTCAACCTTGAAGCTTATTTATTCTGCTGAAGCAACCGCGATGGGTGGAGCGATGACCGGCCGGGTACAAAACTTTGATGGAATGCAGTTCAATCCCGCTACGATTTTGAAGGTTCCCAACCGGGCTGTGAGTACTACTTTCATGGATCATTTGGTAGGTTCTGCCGGTGGTTCGGTTTCGTATCTGGTACCCAAGAATATTTATAGCTCCTATGGATTTTTCCTTAATTACTGGAATTCCGGAGCTATAGACCGGACTGAGATAGGCAACAATGGAGAACTGATTGAGCTGAACGATACTTTTAGCGCTCAGAATATCCTGGCGGGATTCAGTTTGGCAAAGTTTCTAACTCCTGCTGTGGATGCCGGGGGGAGCATTAAGGTGATCTTTGATCAGATAGACAACAGCTCAGCCAGTGCAGCCTTGCTTGATTTGGGGATTTTACATCATACAGCCAATGAAAGAATCAAGGTAGGGTTGGCAGTTCGCAATCTTGGCTTCCAGATTTCTCACTACACCGATAAAAACTATTCCGAAGGCTTGCCTCTTACTTACGGTGCCGGTTTGGGAATTGACTTGGGCAGGAAAACCCAACTGAATGGAGACCTAAGCAAAGCTACCGGGGAAAACATCATTGCCCGTTTTGGAGTGGAGCATCAGATCCATCCTGCCTTGGCGTTAAGAGCCGGATTCAGAAGTAATGCCGCTGATTATTATCTGGGGGGCGGACTGGGATTAAGTTCCGGCCTAAGCTTGGGTTTGGGTTGGGTGTGGAAAGACTATGCCATAGACTACGCTGTGTCTTCCTTTGGCGACCTGGGTTTGACCAATCAGCTTAGCCTGAGATACAATTTGAAGTAGAATGCTGTTCAACGGCTTCAATCCACAGGCTTAGAATATATGTCATTTCTCTCTTTCCCTCTTTTGCTCTTTGTTAACAAAAATGCAAACAACTACCTCCCAGCCATGAAGATAAGCTCCCCATAAACCTCTATAATGGAACAGAAAGGTGAAATCTTGAATAAAAGCCGGTTTATCATAGAATTAGGTTGCGAAGAGCTGCCTGAAAAGCAGCTTGAGATAGCCATCAGCAGTGTGCAAGGCCAGTTCGCTGAATTTCTGGCAGGCACCAAACTGGATTGCAGCAGTTTCGCAGTAAGCGGAACTCCTCGTAGGATCTATCTGGATGCCAGGGGATTGGACTGCCGTCAGATCGATGAAGAAATCGTCCGAACCGGGCCAGCCATCAGCATAGCCTACACAGTTGATGGGAATCTCAGTCCTGCCGGATTGGGTTTTTTAAAGAAAAGTGGAGCAAGCTCTGAGAACGTTTTCACCCAGCAAACCGAGAAGGGTAGCTTTGTGGCAGTTCGCTTCACAAAACAAGGCAGAGAGACTTCCGAACTTCTCAAAGACTGGATTCCCAATATGATTTTGCAGATCCCTTTCGGTAAGAAAATGATCTGGTGCAATAAGGAATTGAGTTTTTCCAGACCTCTGCGCTGGATTTTGTGCTTGTGGCAGGAGAGGGTTCTGAATCTGGATTTCTTCGGCATTAAAAGCGGTGCTCGAACTTTCGGCAATCGCTATCTGGGCTTGGACAGAAGCGCAATAATTAGCTCAGCTGAGGAATATCTTTCAGCATTGAAAGAATTGAAGGTAATCGCCAGTTCAGACGATAGAAAAGACATCATCATCAAACAGTTGCACAGCATTCTGGCTGGAACCGGGTACAGCGTGATCGAAGATCTGAGATTGGTAGATACCGTAAGCAGTCTGGTGGAATTCCCAACCGCGGTCGTGGCAGAATTCGGAGCCAGATTCCTGTCCCTGCCGGAGAAGATAATTGTTAGCACCATCAGCCAGAACCAGAAATATTTCTCAGTGAAAGACGCAGCCGGAAAGCTGACCAATAAATTCGTCTTTATCGCTAATGCCGATCCAGCCTGGGCAGAACTGATCCGCAAAGGGAATGAGAAGGTTGTAAATGCCAGACTGGCAGACGCTTTGTGGTATTTCGAGGAGGACACAAAACATCCTTTCGAAGAATGGGTCAAGAGGCTGAGTGAAGTAGTGTTTCAAGCCAGGCTTGGCACCATGGCCGATAAAACAGAGCGGATAATAAAGCTGACTGAGCTTATAGCTGATGAACTCAAACTCAGCGATGAGGAAAAATCCAAGGCCGAACGCTGTGCGCAGCTTTGCAAAGCCGATCTGGTTACCAATATGCTGGGGGAGAAAGAATTCACCAAACTCCAGGGCTACATCGGCATGCAGTATGCCACTGTTTCGGGAGAGGATCCAGAAGTCGCCAGAGGAATCTATGAACACTATTTGCCACGTGGATCAGCAGATGAACTTCCCGAAACGCTGTCAGGCAGTATCGTGGCGATTGCCGACAAGCTTGATACGGTGGCGGGTATAATCGGGATCGGGCTTATCCCAACCGGCAGCGGAGATCCGTTTGCGCTCAGAAGGGCTGCCAATGGGATCGTCCAGATTATTAGTGCTCGAAAATGGGACATTGATCTTTTTGCGCTGGCAGACCAGACTTTGGAGTTTTTAGGGGCGCAAACCGAATTAGATGATGCAGCAAGAGATAACCTGCATAGCTTTTTGGAACAACGAATAGTTGGTTTGCTGAAGGGTAATGGAATAGCCTATGACATTACTGATAGCGTAATGCACATCGACAAGAGTCACATAAATGATCTTGAAAACCGCGCCAGGGCATTGAACATCCTGAAAAGCCAACCGGAGTTTATCCATCTGGTGATCGGTTTCAAACGGGTTTCCAATATCATCGCTGAAACAAACGAATTTTCGGAGTTTAGTGTTGGGCTGATGGCAGAGCAAGCTGAAAGAGAGCTTTACTCCGGTTTACAGGTTTTACATTCCGAGATTGACGAGGCTCTTGGCAAAAAGAACTACAGCCATGCCTTGCAGCGTTTGATCGTATACGGAAAAGCAATCGACACTTTCTTTGATGCCGTGCTGGTGAATTGCGACGACACTGCTATACGTAATAACCGCCATGCCCTTTTACTGCTTATCAAGCAAGAATTTTTACGGGTTGCCGACCTTTCTCTGATTGTGTTGGAATCCGAACAATAGGAGATAGACACCATGCACATTCTGGACATTCTGAAAAACCGTGCAAAAGCCCTAAACGGCAGCATCGTGCTTCCAGAGGCTTTCGACGAAAGAACCTTGAGGGCTGCTGATCAGATCATCAAAGAGAACCTGGCGGAAGTATACCTGCTGGGCCAACAGCAGAAAATCACTGAAGACGCAGCCAAACTGGGGCTTGACCTCAGCCGGGCTAAGATCCTTGATCCCGCAACGGCAGAGCAACTTCCCAAGTTTGCCGATTTCTTCTATAACAAAAGGAAGGAAAAGGGCGTTACGCCAGATCAGGCTTTGGAAACCGTGAAAAATCCCTTGTTTTTTGGAGCTTGCATGGTGAAACTCGGGATAGTGGGAGGAATGGTCGCCGGAGCAGCCAATACCACCGCTGATGTTTTACGGGCAGCGTTGCAGGTAGTGGGCGTGATGCCTGGTCTGAAGACTGTATCCAGCACCTTTATCATGGTGGTTCCGGACTTTTTGGGCGAGGACAGGGTGTTTCTGTTTGCGGATTGTGCCGTGGTGCCAAATCCAAATTCTGAACAGCTTGCCGACATTGCCACCAGCACAGCTTTGACCCGCAGAGCGATTCTTGGGGATGAACCCAAGGTTGCCCTGTTGTCATTTTCCACCTTGGGCAGCGCAGAACACGAGCTGGTAACCAAGGTTCAGGAAGCCAGGGCGATCCTGACAGAACGTAAGGTAAATTTTGCCTTTGACGGTGAACTTCAGCTTGATGCTGCAATCATTCCCGCCATTGCTAAAAGCAAAGCTCCAAACAGCCAGGTTGCCGGACAGGCCAATACCCTGGTTTTCCCAGATCTGCAAGCCGGAAACATCGGCTATAAGCTGGTTCAGCGCATGGCCAAAGCTGAGGCCATCGGGCCGATCATTCAAGGTTTGGCAGCTCCGGTGTGTGACCTTTCACGGGGTTGTTCCTGGGAAGACATCGCCAATACTGTGGTATTGGTGCTGCTGATGACGGCAAAGTAAATACTAATCTATGACATCCAATCCCGTTTACTTCCTGTTGTCATGCAAATATCCTGCTTGTAGCAATTAAGGGAGCATTAAGCGTGCATTAAGCGTCGCACCCTTATTTGACGCTTAATGCACGGATAATGCTAACGTGGAGTTAATAAAAAATGAAATAAAAGGGGGAAAAGATGGCTATCAAGCTATCCAACCGCTGTCGATTGATCAAACCTTCGCCCACTTTGAGCCTTTCAGCCAGGGCGAAAGAAATGAAGGATGCCGGAATTGACGTGATCAATTTCGGAGTTGGGGAACCGGATTTCAACACGCCCGATTACATCAAAAGCGCTGCCCACAAAGCTATTGACGGGAATTTTACCCGTTATACCGCCAATGCCGGAATCGTTGAACTCCGACAGGCAATCTGCGAAAAGCTGAAACGTGACAATAACCTTGACTATGCTCCCAAAGATATCCTGGTTTCACCTGGGGCCAAAGCCAGCATCCTGAACGTGCTGATTGCGGTGTGCGACAGTAAAGACCAGGTTCTGATGGCCTCACCCTATTGGGTAAGCTATCCTTATCAAGCGCTGTTGGCTGATGCGGAACCGGTGTATATTCCCACCACAGAAGCAGAGTCCTACAAGATCAGCCCCGCAGCTCTGGAAGCAGCCATCAAAGAAAATCCCTGCTCGAAGGTGCTTATCCTGAATTCTCCCAGCAATCCCACCGGAGCTGTGTATACGAAAACTGAACTTTCTGCTCTGGCGGAGATCTGCGTTCGGCATAATCTGCTGGTGATTTCGGATGAGATTTATGAAAGACTGGTCTATGACGGAGAAAAACATGTGTCGATTGCCAGCCTCAGTCCCGAGATGAAAGAGCGGACTGTGGTGATCAACGGGGTGTCCAAAGCCTATGCCATGACCGGTTGGAGGCTCGGTTACGCTGCCGGCCCTACCCATATCATAGCGGCAGCCGGAAGGGTTCAGGAACATGCCACTTCCTGCGTGAATTCAATCACCCAGAAAGCCTGTGTAACCGCCCTCAAGGAAGAAGATAACTCCATCGAAAATATGCGTCAGGAATTCTCTCGAAGAAGGGACTTTCTCTATGAGGAACTGGTGAAAATCCCCCATGTAACCTGCTTTAAACCCAAGGGTGCATTTTACATCATGCCGGGCATCAAATGGTATCTGGAAAACAACAGGCTGGGCATCAGCAATGCAGATCAATTCTGTGACACACTGCTGGAGAAGTATCATGTGGCTTTGGTAGCCGGAGGTTCTTTCGGAATGGAAGGCACAGTGCGCTTTTCCTATGCAAACAGCTTAGACAACCTGAAAGAAGGGGTAAAGCGCTTCGCGGCCTTTTTAAACGACCTGGCAGAGGGTTAGATAGATGAATGACTTTGAAGACAAACTGAAAGAACGCTGGAAAGAACGCAAAAAAAAGGCCTATAACTGGCCGAAACTATTGATCATGGTGTTTGTGTTGATTGCCATCTTTTACACCATGAGCCGTTTGAGTAACACCAAAAACGTGGTCGTGAATCCTGCGGCCACTACAGTAGACAGCACTCAGACCGATACTGTCCGCACGGAGGTAAACCCTTGAGCCTGGTGATAGTCGGTTCGATCGGTCTGGACAGTATTTCAACGCCTGCTGGCGAAGCAAATGACGTTTTGGGTGGTTCGGCAATATATGGTGCCATAGCCGGCTCGCAATTCACCCAAACCTACATTGTGGGCGTTCTGGGAACCGATTTTCCCCTGGACGGCTTGAAATTGCTGGAGGCTCATGGTGTTAACCTGGACGGACTGGATTTTAAAGAGGGTAAAACCTTCCGTTGGAGCGGGAGATACTCAACCTGGAATAAAGCCGAAACCCTGAAGACGGAATTGAACGTATTTGCTGATTTCTCGCCGGAATTGCCCGATTCGTGCAAATGTTGTAAAAGTCTCCTGCTGGCCAATATCCACCCCGCTTTGCAGTTGCAGGTTTTAAATCAGATTTCATCCTATTCGCACCTGGCTTGCGACACCATGAACTACTGGATCAATCTCTGTCCGGATGAGCTGGAAAAAGTTCTTCGCAGAGTGGATATCGTTTTCATGAATGAAGACGAAGTAAGGGACTGGACAGGTAAGAAAGACATCTTTTCCGCTGCCAGAGAGGTTTTGGCTCTCGGTCCGCAATGGATAATCGTAAAACGTGGTGAATACGGATGTGTTGCCATCTCCACGGAATACCTGTTCTTCGCTCCGGCCTATCCTGTAGAGCAGGTAAAAGATCCAACCGGGGCGGGCGATTCATTTGCCGGAGCCTTTATGGCTTATCTGGCCAACTACAGCCTGCTGAAGCCGGCTCTGATTAAAGAAGCGGTTCGTTATGGAACGGTTCTTGCAGCCATGAACGTATCAGACTTCAGCGTGAAAGGGATCAGCGGTAAATCACGTGCTGAGATCGATAGCCAAAAGGAGAATCTGATAAAATGGACGAGCTGAAGCAAGGACTGGATTATCGTAGCTCTGGAGTGGATATCGAAGCTGGTGAAGCAACGGTAAAAGCCATAAAATCCAAGGTGAAATCCACCTACAATACCAATGTCCTAAGTGAACTTGGCAGTTTTGGCGGACTTTACCGGATCGACCAAACAGCCTGGAAAAAACCGGTCTTGGTATCCAGTACTGACGGCGTGGGGACCAAACTTCGCATCGCTATTATGACCGGTGAATATGGAACAATCGGCCAGGACCTCGTGAATCATTGCGTGAACGACATTCTGGTTCAGGGTGCCATCCCACAATTCTTCCTCGATTACATTGGAGTGGGGAAGCTTGAGCCAACAATGGTGGAACAGGTTATTGACGGATTGATCAAGGCTTGTAAGGAAAACTCCTGTGCTTTGATTGGTGGTGAGATGGCTGAAATGCCTGGCATCTATTCAGGCAAAGATTTTGATCTGGCCGGAACCATAGTTGGCATGGTCGAATTGGATGACCTTCTCCCCAGGCCGGGCCTTGGAATCGGCGACCAACTGGTTGCCTTACCCAGCAACGGACTGCATACAAACGGCTATTCTCTGGTTCGCAAGATCGTGTTTGACCATCTGAAGCTTAGCCCAGATTCCTATATAGTAGAATGCCAAACTGTTTTGGGCGATATGTTGCTGCAAGTCCATCGCAGCTATCTGTCTATATTGAAAACCATGTTGAGAAACCCCGGACTGCATGGCTTGGCTCATATTACAGGTGGTGGAATTGCCGGTAACCTCAGCCGGATTCTTCCTGCTGGGATTGGAGCCCTGATTAGGCTTGCTCCGAATAAAATCCCGCCTTTGTTTACCTGGTTGCAAAATTCTGGCAAGGTAGAAACCAAGGTTATGCACCAAACTTTCAACCTGGGTATAGGCATGATATGCGTGGTTGCCGAATCTGAACTTGATGACTTTCTGGGTTTGCCAGGAGCCTGGCATCTGGGAGAATTGGGTGACTCAGAAAAACTTGCAGAGAAGGTGTATTTTGCTTAGCAGAGAGAGCTCTTTGATTTTACAGAGAGAAAACACCCCCTCTGTTAGGGAGATATTTCAAGATCGTCAAAAAAACCTCTTGACTATTTTATGTATTTCAGACAGAGGAGTTTTAAGTGAGAAAGTCCCTAAGCTTTTGGGAGGGGCTTTTATCAGTAAGTTTAAGATAAAAAAAAGAATAACAACCCAGGATGAAGGGAGGTTTTTCGATGCGTAGACATGCATTGATCCTACTAATTGTATTGCTCCTTGGGGCGGCATTTCTCAATGCTGCGACCACAGGTAAGCTGGCTGTCCGCGTTCGTGATGGACAGGGACGTGCTCTGGAATTTGTAAACGTCGTCGTGATGCAGGGAACCCAACGCATTACCGGCGGTCAAACCAACGCCAAGGGAACCGCGATCATTATCAATATTCCCCCTGGTCTTTATACGGTAAAATTCTCCTTGATCGGCTATGATGAATATACCTTCAGAGATGTGAGAATTCAGGTTGATCAATCCACAAATCTCCAACCGGTTATGAATAAAACCGGTATTAAGCTTTCCTCTGTTGTGGTGACCGCTACCGAGGACAAGGTGGAAAAAGACCGTGTGGGAACAGCAAGAAACATTGAAATGAACACCATGACAGATGCAGCGGTAAGCGATGTGGCTGGTATAGTATCATTGCAAGCCGGGGTTACCAATATCGGTGGTGAACTTCATATTCGTGGCGGTCGTGCCAATGAAGTGAACTACACGGTTGATGGCATGAGCGTTTCTGATCCCGTGGACGGTGGAGCTACCCTGCAGGTGGATACCGATGCCATCAGCGACATGAAAGTTATGACAGGTGGTTTTCCTGCTGAATATGGAAACGCTCAGTCTGGAGTGATCAATATCGTCACCAAAGATGGGGATCCATATTTTTCAGGCAAATTGGAATACAACACCGACCATGTCCTTTTTGAAGGGCGCAACTCTGATGTGTTCAAATTTGCCATCGGCGGACCAGTGCTTCCTTTCGCTGGACAGGACATGAAAGAACGCTTCACTTTTTATCTGAATGGAGCGGGAGAATGGTTGGATGGACGCCTGAGAGATTTTTATGTAAGCGATCCCAATGCTGATTATACATATGATGGCCGATCCTTGCTTGAAGGTGAATACGACCGTTATGATCCATATAGTGGCAGGAAAAACATCTTGGGAATTGATACTGGGAACCGTAACTACAACTCATATAATGTGAATCTGAAAACTAAATATGTGTTGAGTCCTGGCCAGAATATGACGTTTGCCGCCCGTGGTGACCGTAGTTTGAATTATCCCTTCGACAATGCCTGGCGCTATGCTCTGCAGCACTTTATCGAAGACGAAACAACCCAGAAGCAGTATATAGCGACCTATGACCATGTTTTCAATTCCACCATGAACCTGAAAGTGAAAGCCAGCTATTACCAGAAAGACAGCTTTGAAAGCCCCAGGGGAATTGATAGGGACAGCTATATGCGATTGATAGTGGACCCCAATAACATCCCTGATGATTATGCCGAGCAAGTTGCTCTGGGTAATTTCGGCTATGTAACTATTGACAACAACGGTGATAATATATATGATTACGGTTTCCTTCCATCATACTACTGGCGCTACAGACTGGAAAGCGTGGAAGAACCAAGACCAGTTCCAGGGTTTTATGCTCCCGGATATATTTATAATAAATTCGTGGATGACACCACTACTACGATCAGCACACGTGCAGATTTTGAGTGGCAGGTTAACGACACTCACCTTGCAAAAACTGGACTGGAAGTGATTAAGCATCACATCAAGAAAAACCAGATTGAAGACTACCTAACTGTCGATCCAGTCAGGTATCGCAAGTATCTTGACAATATCTTCAATCCCCTCACTTTCGATCTGGATAATTACGACCCAGAGAATCCTCCCGATGAGCTTTATGCTCTACTTTCCACGCAGCCGGTTCCGGCTTCCGTCCAAGACCTGGTTGCCATCTATTATCCCCAGGATTACTATGCCGCAGCCCAAGCAGCATCAGGAAAGAGAGACGGTTATAAAGCCGATCCCTGGCAGATGGCCTATTATCTGCAGGATAAGATGGAATGGGAAGGCATGATAGTAAATGCCGGGCTCAGATTCGACCTTTGGTATCTGGGCAGCGAATATTCCATCGCCGATCTGTATGGCGGCTACAGAACCAAGGAATTTGATAGAGACGACAGATTCAGGATGATGATCTCACCCCGCCTGGGTGTTTCTCACCCTATCACGGATCGGGATGTGTTGCGTTTTGCCTACAACTATCAGAACCAATTGCCCCAGATGCAATACATTTTTACCAGTCGTGATACTACCGATGCCGACGGTACAGCCATCGAAGTTGGTAATACCGGCCTGGAGCCCCAGATCACGGTTACCTACGAAGTTGGCCTTTCTCATCAGATCAGTGAAGATTATGTTCTGGATCTCACCGCTTATTACAAAAACCTCTATAATTATGTGAATACTAAAAAAGAACGCAGTCAGATTGAACAGACCCTCTTCTGGTACAAATATTACTCCGATGATTATGGTTCAGCTCGTGGTATCGACATGCAATTGGAGAAGTTGCTCTCAGATTTCAATACCTGGAGTATCGCCTATTCGTTAGCTTGGGCTCAGGGTAATAGTTCCAGAGCGATCATCCAGGATGAAACCACCAACCTGCGTGAATTTCCTCTGGATTGGGATGTCCGGCATAACATCAATACCAGCTTCACCTTCCGTATCGCACCCGGAGAGGAATTCTTTGTCCCCTTTACGGATTATATCCTTCCCTTGGATGATTTTTCCGCCAACTTCACTTGGAGTATGTCCTCAGGGGCACCCTATACACCTAGAAGCATGGAAGGCAATAGCGATCTTGATACAAACAGTAAAAGGATGAAGATGTCACAGCAAGCCAATCTTAGGCTGACCAAGGGAATCGTCCTGCCCAATAAAATGAGTTTGCGCATCTATGCCGAAGTGGAGAACTTGTTTAAAAACAAAAACGTCAGTACCGTTTACCCCAAAACCGGCAGCTATAACGAAGACGGCCAAGACCTTACCGAAGCCCAAATCCCTGATTTTGTGTATGATGAAGTGGCCTATACCTACGGTCTTTACACCAATAACCCTACCTATTACAACGATTTCCGGGGATTGACTCTGGGCGTTGCCTTTAACTTCTAAATTATTCCAAGGAGGAATTATAAAATGAGAAAATTCTCAAAACTGATGCTGCTGGTAGCGATGATGACCTTCGTGTTTGTCGGCCTGGCTTTTGCACAAGAACAAGCCGCTCAGGCTGCTTCCGGCGGTGGAATAGAGAGCTTTGCCGAACTTGTTTTCGGCAGCGGAATGGTTAAATGGTTTAAAGACGGTGGTTGGGCAATGTGGCCCATCCTGTTCGTTTCAATCTATGGCGTTGCTTACATTGTATGGAAGTTTATTGCCCTGTTGACCGGGAAGGTAAATCTGAATTCTTTCCTTAACAAGATTGTTCCCTTAGTAAAGGAAAAGAAAATCAATGAAGCTCTCGAAATCGCCAAAAAAACCCGTGGTCCAGTAGCCAATATCGTTTATGCTGGCTTGTTAAAAGCTGACAAAGGTGTTGAAGCTGTTGAAAAAGCAATCGAAAATGCTGCTATGATTGAGATGAGCTACTTGGAAAAAGGATTTCTTGAGATGTCTACAGCCATTACCTTGGCACCCATGTTGGGATTCCTGGGAACGGTTGCAGGAATGATCTCAGCGTTTGACGCAATAGCAGCTGCACGCGCGGTGGATGCAACTATTGTGGCAAGTGGTATAAAAATTGCTCTTATTACAACTGAAGCCGGATTGATTGTGGCAATTCCGGTACAGTTCTTTAATAACATGTTCGTGACCATGGTGGATAGCCGGGTTATTGATATGCAACGTGCTTCCGAGAAAGTAATTGAAGCCCTGCTTGAAGCCTAAGGGGGTTTGAATGAAAATCGGTCGTAAAAGGAAGGGGAAAGTCGAGATACCGACGGCTTCGACCGCGGATATCGCTTTCCTGTTGATCATCTTCTTTATGGCGACCACAAAGTTCGACGTTAAAGAAGGAATCAAGATAGTGCTGCCACAGGCAACCGAGAAACAGGAAGGGAAAACTCAGTCTCTTACTCTAACCGAGAAAGAGATGACCCGCCTGCAAATCACTGCTGATGGGCAGATAGTGGTAAACAAAGAAGCTCCCCGTACCATTGAGAACGCGGAGTTGGATAACTTGATTCAGCAGAAAGTAAAGATCAACCCGGACATGATCTTCAAGGTAATCACAGACCGTGAAGCTAAATACAGCGAAATGGTTCGTGTGGTAGACCGGCTCAAAGCAGCCAAAATTGAGAAGATTTCTTTGTCCACGAATTAAGGAAGGATGTTATGGCTTTTAATTTGAAGAGAAGACGCGACGTATCCATTCCCCAGGCTTCGATGGGTGATATTGCTTTCCTGCTGCTGTTGTTCTTTATGGTTTCCACAGTGTTCGTTCAGGAAAAGAAATTCTGGGTGGAACGTGATCGTTGGCCGATCGCAGATAGCATCGAAAGAATTCCGCGCAATCACACCAGTACGATCTATGTGATGCGGGATGAAACCATTCTGATTGATGATATCCCTACCCGCATCGAGTCGGAAGAGGATGTTTTTGTATCGACCACACTGGTTCGTAAAAAAGCTGATGACCCTGATCTGGTGGTTTGTTTCCGCACCGACCGCGATACAAAGTATGGAGTAATGTCCGATGTCATGCGGCAACTCCAGGACGCAAATACCCTGGTGGTTGCTTTCGAAACCCAACAAAAGCAGAACTAAAGGTGGATAAGATGAATACAACAAATCAAGACTGGAAGGACATTGCCAATGCTCAGTTTGGTAAAGCCCTGGCCTTATCCCTTACCCTGCTAATTTTTGGCATGATGGTAACTCCCAAGATTGATGTCCGCAAGCAGGTATTCAAGGCATCCCAGATGGAACTGGTGGATATTCCCATGGAAGAAAGGGAAAAAATCGAACCTCCGGAAACCGAAGTTAGTATTGACGTTAGCTTCGAAATCAGTGATGAGTTGGGAACCGAAGAGGTAGACATGAAGGCCTATGAATCAGTGCTTTCCACCGTGGGTGACATCTATGCAACGAATGCATCTTCGATGAATGCCGCAGAAGATGACAAGCCAGTGAATTTCGTCGCCTATGATGACCCGCCTGTAGTAATTGGCACGATTTCTCCCGAATATCCCGATTTTGCCAGACGTGCAAAGCAACAGGGAACCGTAATGCTTGAAGTGGAAGTGCTGAAGGATGGAAGTGTCCGGGATATCAGAGTGAAACGTTCTGTTCCTGGCGGTTTGGATGAGGCTGCCATCGCAGCGGTTAGAAAAGTTAAGTTTCAGCCCGGTCGTAGTAGCGGACAGCCTGTTGACTGTCTGGTTATTATCCCGGTTGAGTTTAAATTGAATTAATTGGGAGTGTTTCATGAAGTTGTTTAAGATTGGATTCTGCCTGCTCCTGCTGTTGGTTTTTGCAGCGGGTTCCGCTTATGCGGTCAAGGCAGTCCCTTCCACCGGAACAAAAAAATTAGACCTGACAAAATACCATAATGTGGGTAACATTTGGTTGCGGGTTAGTAACTACGGTTTCTTCGGATCCGGGGATGATATCGTTCCGCAGTATCCTTCGTTGGAATATCCCGGTGGCAGCGGAATGGACTACCTGTATCAGGGAGCTTTGTGGTTTGGCGCAAAGAAACAGCGTCGAAACAGTGTGAATCAAAAGCTCTACTGGTTGCGTTACCCCCCTACAGCCAGCAATGATACCTTAATCACAGAGTTAGACCCGCGGTTTGCCACATCTTCACAGATTCCGGCGATGGATACCCTGGTTACGGTTGGATTCGACGGTGATGCCGATTTGTATGAGTTCTTACCGGCTTACAATCCCTTGGTAGTGTCAAATGCAGCTCAGGCGACAAACTATGCCCTGTATAATAATACCGATGGCATTGCCTCTGCTTCTACACGTTCGCAAAAACGCGGTGTCGATGATGATGGTGATGGCTTGATCGATGAAGATGCTGCTGGTTTCACATTTCCGTTTCGCAGCCCGGATGAACTACCCAGGGTGTTTGGATACAAAGCTGATGGAGTTACTCCATTATTTGGAGGACGCTTCCTGCATGAGATGACAGCTGCGGATTTTTCCGTTTTGTCCAATCCTGCCAATGCAGAGATTTGGTTCCCCTTGGGATTTATGGATATTTCCTACCGTTCAACAGATCCTCAGTTCAACTATGCGTTTACGTCACCTTATGATGATGACCGCGACAGTAGGGTGGATGAAGATGGCGCTCCTGTTTCTGAGCAGGACTTTATTTCATTTTACTATGACTATTGCCCCTTCAATACAGAAGGTGAACGTGACTATGGAACTTCCAAGAGTTCAAATACACATATTCCCATGAAAGTCCGCGTCAGACAGATGAGTTATCAATGGAGCTATGAGTACATTAAAAACTTAGTGTACGTTGAGTTCAATGTGACCAACATGAATGATGAGGACGAGCTTGTAGATTGTGCCATGGGTATCTATATGGATGCCGATGTAGGCCCTCAAACATATGGAGCTGAAAAGGCAGCAGATGATAAATCTGGTTATGTGAAAGGAACCGGTTATGAGTTTGCCTATACTTATGACGCTGACGGCGATGGCGGGTTGTGTACCGGATTAGTGGGCGCACGTGTTTGTACTCCCGATCCTGAAAAACTAAAATTCCATTGCTGGTATTGGCGGGTAGGCCAAGGTCCGGACGATTCCAAACCACGTGATTTGAGCCCGAGTAATAGAACAGCAAATGAAAAGTACTGGCTACTTACTGGTCGAAACCCGAACACATCAAAATATACTCCTTTGCGTCCCGAAGCGGCTGATCAGACTGAATGGGAACAGCCCACTCCCAATGATACCCGATTCCTGTTCTCATTCTATGGCGCTCAACCCGGATCTGCTGAGTACAATGAAACAGACGAATTCGGCAACTATTATAAACGTTGGAATCTACCGCCCAAGAAAACTATGAAGATCGTGGTTGCAGTATTTCCCGGAGACAATAAAGAGGATTTGAAGAAATCTGCTGGCTGGGCCAAAGAGATATATGGTCAGGCACAAGATCTGATCACAGTTACCCAGCCGGATACCTTCCCGCATTATAATCCGCCTGAACCTCCGGAAATTCCAAAACTCTATGCGGAACTGCAAGATGACGGTAACCGGATTGATCTTTACTGGGATAATCGCAGTGAGTTTTCCTACGATGTTAAAACGGTAAGTACCGCCATCATTGGATGGCAAGTTCCCAATAGTCCAAACATTATTAGCGGATTGGATAGTGATCCCACTCCCTACTGGCCAAATAACTGGCCTGCAGATTTCCCGGAAGAATACCGATTCAATACAGATCCGGCAGACACTTTGCAATGGAACATGAATGCTTTGGTAAACCCATATACGGCATCCCGATTACGTCATGATTTCCAAGGTTACAGTGTATGGGGACGCAGTGGAAGTGGAAGCCAGGAAGACTGGGAATTGCTTCATCGTTGGGACAAGATCGATACACCCCAGGATCATGCAGATTACAGTGTAAATAGCGGTAATCCTGACCAATTCCGTGATTTTGGTGGTTATTTGGGAATCGGAACCGATCTTCCCAACCGAAACTCCTGGAATGCATCTGTAACCGAATATAACAAATTTTATCACTTGGATGAGAATTACCGTCTGGTTCCTAATGGCAGCACCTTCTACGGATTCCCGATCTATAACCCGGATCTGGTGATAAATGGCTCTCCAATCAGCGAAGTAACCAATTGGGCTGCTGTCCAGCAAGCTGCTGATAATATAACCGCTCCGGACAGCGAAACCAAGAAACTACTACAAGCAAAGTTGTTCAAGCATCCGTCTATTTCTGACAAAGTGTTTTATGAACTCTACGATCCCAAGCTGATTCCCCTGCATGGATTTGCATATCCTGGTGGGGCGGGAGCAGTAACACCCGATTCCACAATGCTCACTGAGTTAAGGAAATCTCGATTAGCCCGCAGGTATTATACTTCCAATATAGAAAATCCCCGTAAGGGAGTGGAATATTATGCTGCGGTAACAGCTTATGATCGTGGTATTCCTTCCAACGATTTGAACTATTTGGAAACCGGACGTGACGCCGATGCTAATATGAAGGTATTTTTCCCAGGCACCCTGGCTAAGGAAAACATGGATAACATCATGGTAATCCCCAATCCCTATGTGGGACGCAGCAGTTTCGATGGACGCCGTGAGAATGATAAGAAAGGTGATAAGAGCCGCAGATTGTGGTTTGTAAACCTTCCATATAGCTGCAAGATCAGAATCTACACCTTGGCTGGCGACCTGGTTCAGGAATTGGATCATGATGGTTCGAGCAATACTGACATAATCACTGTTTCCAAGGCCAGTGCACAGGGTATCACTGCTGATGGCATGGAGCCCTGGGATCTGTTGTCCAAAAACAATCAGATAATCGCACCTGGTGTCTACCTGTTTTCTGTAGAGAATAAAGCCGATAAAAAGATCAAGGTCGGCAAATTCGTGATCATCAAGTAAAGGAGAGGAACCATGAAAAAGATTATAATCCCGATCCTGGCATTGCTGCTTGTTGCCCTGCCACTTTTTCTGACCGCTAAACCCTTCGGTAAAACCGGAACCGTGGGTTTGCAGTTCCTCAAACTTGGTGTGGATGCCCGTGCCATTGGCATGGGAGAAGCCTATACTGCGGTTTCCGACGACATTTCGTCGGTTTATTGGAATCCAGCAGGCTTGGCTCCTGCCTTCCAGAACCAGGTGTTCTTTTCTCACACGAATTGGCCGGCAGACATCATGCAGGAATTCGCAGCCGGAACCTACACCAATGGTGTTTCCACTCTTGCCATATATGGCAGTGCCATGCATATGGACAAAATGAATGTAACCGAAGAAGAATCTTTTGGCGAAACCGGCGAGCAATTCACCAATAGCGCTTTTGCGTTTGGTGTTGATTATGCCCAGCAATTCACCAATAAATTCTCTGCGGGAATCGGAGTGAAATACCTTCGTGAAAACCTGTATGTTTATGATGTAAATAGCTATGCCTTCGATCTTGGCTCAATCTACAATACCGGATGGAAGAATGTTAAGATCGGTATGGCACTTAAGAATTTCGGACCTGATATCCGCTATCGTGTGGATGACGACGAAGATGGCAGAAACGATGAAGATCCATTTGACCTCTTCGACAACGATGGCGACGGAGTGATCGACGAAGACGGAGTGGAGCTTGATAGTAAAATACCTATGAGCTTCTCACTCGGAATTAGTGGAGACCTCATGCGGGAAGGTAATAATCATTGGATCGCCTCCCTGCAGCTTGATAATGTGATAGACCGTTTGGAAACCTGGAACCTGGGAACAGAGTATAAGATGGGAAACATCTTCTTCCGCGGAGGCTATCAGTTTAATTATGATACCAATGGTTTCTCTGCCGGTCTTGGCTGGCAGGTTCCGACCAGCCTTGGTATCTTCAACATCGATTATGCCTATACCGACATGGGATATCTGGCTGAGAGCATCTTCAAAAGTGCTCACCGGGTTTCCCTCAAAATGAGATATTAATGACCGTAAAAATGATTCAGGAGGAACTAATGAAAAGAATCCTATTGGTCGCCCTGTGTCTGTCCTTGTTCATTAGCTTGGCATTTGCCCAGGAAATGGTGCCAGGCACGAACAAAAAGACAGCCGAAGTTCAGTTCAAGAGTATGCCGATTCCGAGCAATCGCACGGCTCCGGCCTACACATTTACGAAAACTCCGACCGCCCTTATGACTTCTTATTATGACTATATGATAGGAAGTTACAACGGTATCCCGCTACGCGTGATTCCGGATGTGGCAGGTGGCGGATATTTCCTGTCCTATCATGGCCAACGTACCGCAACCGGACAGCGCAGAGCTTTCTACGCTTATCTGGATGCCCAGGGCAATGTGATCAACAACAACGAGATCACTTCTGTCGTGAATCGCGAAGGCTACACAACCGTTGCGGTTGATCCTGTGTCTGGCAAACCCTTGTATGCCTGGCATGCTAATCACGATACCGATGCAACTCTGGAAGTTCAATTCACTTCCGATGCGTTCATCGCTGGAATCGCCGGACTCTTCAACGACCTGCAACTTGTGATTGACAATCCGTCATCCGTAACTGCTACAAGCGGTTCTTCAACCGACAACGAATTCATCTGGCCGACCGCTCAGATCGGTCCCTCACCGGTTGACGGCAAACGTCGCATCTACATCATTGCCCGTAACTCTGTTACCCACACTTACGGTCCCTCTGAAAACCCGAAAATCGCCTATGCCGATTTTAATGGTGACGACATCGAAATGTCCACTCCGTTGGTTTGGAGCTACACCTCCATTCCCGAAATGGACGACTGGAACCACAATACAACCTGGCGTCGTCCCTTCCATGGCTTAACTGCCGACAATGCCGGTAACATCTATTACATGGGTTATCACTTCGCTACCGAATCTGATGGATCCACCGATATTCCTGAACCGGATATGGATGTCTTCAAATGTGGGAACTATGGTCAGGGAACCTGGACACGCATCAGTGCCTGGAGTAAACTGCCATCCTGGAATCCGCCTACCAGTTCTACCGATCCCACCGGTTACTTCACCAGCGATTCCACACAGCTTCCCTATGCCGATACCGATCTTTACTGGCAGATCACCAACTCCAGCCACTTGAATGCTACCGTTGATGATCAAGGAAAGGTTCATGCTCCTGCTCTTTGGGGATTAAACAACGCTGAAGGTTATTATTATCCTGTCATGCAGTATCCCAAGGAATTTGTGTTTGATCCTGCCGCTCCTGCCGATCAGCAATTCTCTATCAGAGAAATCTGGCCGCAGAACAATCGCGACAACACCCACGACCAATGGTTCCAGCCTTGGGATCTGGTCGCTCCTTGGGGTGAAGTCGACAGCTGGACTGAATACACCAATGGCTGGGCTCCGGACATTGCCGATAGCTGGGATTTCCCCTATTGGGATCAAGCTGCCCACAGCGAAGCCATGTTCTTCCACTATAGCAATATGAAGATCACCGAAGGCAATGGTCATGACATGCTTGCCATGGTATGGCAAAACTGCCTGCGCGCCAAGAAGTATAACGTAGAAAGCGATACCGATTATGCTGCCTGGGCAAATACTCCCGAAATCTGGATCTCTGTGACTCCTGACAATGGTGAGCACTGGAGCGAACCCATCAAGATCAATAACATTGAAACAACTCCTGATTTTGCCAATCTGAAACCCATGTGGGTTTATCCCGCCGACAAGGTTATCTACGTAGGTACACAGGATGGACATAAGGTTGGTAAACTGGGTGTAATGTTCTACAACGACTATACCTGGGGTGCCAATGCCATCGATCCGCCTGTGCATCCTACCAATGATGGCGGTCAGGTTATGTTTATGGAACTGCAGATCGTTTTCCCGGCTACAGCTAACGATGATCCTGCGGTTACTCCTGTTGTAAACAAACTACAGCAGAACTATCCCAACCCCTTCAATCCCGAAACTACCATCAGTTTCGATATGCCCAAAGCTGACAAAGCCAACCTTTCCATTTATAATGTGAAAGGCCAGCTGGTGAAAACCTTGTTCGACGGCACAGCTCAGTTTGGAAGAAATAGCCACGTCTGGAACGGAACCGACAATAACGGCACCAAAGTTACCAGCGGGCTGTATTTCTACCGCCTGACCACCGACAACCAGGTAGAAACCCGCAAGATGATGCTGATGAAATAGGTTAACAGGTTAACGAGTTAACAGGTTAACTTTTAAAATTAAGACCCCGGCTTACCGGGGTCTTTTGCTTTATGCATGGTTTTGAAGATAATAGTGCGTAGCGCTGGCTTCTGTCGGTCGTTACACCAGCTTTGGCTATCAGGATAGAATGATCGCCTAAGTATGCTGAGGTCAATATAAGACCGTTGAACATAGCAACAAATCGTATTCCCGTCACACGCATTTCATGATGTTCAATGAAACCCCGCCAGGGGTGAAATACTATAGCCTGGGACGTAAGTCCCAGGTATGCTTTCAGTTAAAGCCTCCAAACCCCGTTAGGGGTGGCACTATCATTGATTGAGACTAGTTTGGTGTCTCCTCTTGCAGGATTCTTGTTCATAACTGCATATTTTCCAGGGGTAAACACCCCTGGCTATAATATCTCATCCCTATCGGGATTTATGTGATAAGACCGTTGAATAAACTGGAACACCAGATTTATCTGGTTGGACATGCCAGATTTATCTGGTATATTTAGCTACAATTCAGTGAAAAACGCGTCAATCTCTGTCAAATTCCGGATAAATCCAGTGCTCCAACCGAATAAATTCAGTGTGCCAGGTTATGTGCAACGGTCTTGTGATGCACTTTTATAGGCTTCCAGATAGCATTGAAGGTTGAATGATTCAACGATTTGAATATCGAAACCGGATAATTCCAGTTCGACATCCTTCTATATTCAGTGTTCCATT
>CAZNGW010000029.1:0-29790 GCA_964572925.1 uncultured Candidatus Cloacimonas sp.
ACTAATCCGAACTTCTGTTCCGAACGCTAACTACATCGCAGGGATTTCACCCCTTACGGTGTTTAGCTTCGACTAATCCGAACTTCTGTTCCGAAGGTTAACAACATCGTAGGGATTTCACCCTTGCGGGGTTAGGACTTTGTCAACAGCTTTCACCCCCTTTCTCGCCGCCCCCTTTCCAGCCTCCACCCACCCTCATTCCTCCCTCATTACAATGAGGGTGGGTAGAGGGTGGAATGCGAGTAGGTCAGGGGCAGAAAAGAAGGAGCGGACAATGGGCTTTGTGCAAGCTCCTGTCCCGATCCCGGAAAGTTTTCCTTGCAGGAATCGCTGTCCTCAGTTGTATGGTTTGTAAATGGCAAAAATACTTTAGTTCAGGAGTGATAAATGTTTGGTAAAAAAACATTGCCCTTACTGCTGCTGGCTTTGGCAGGCACGGTTCTCTTCGCAGCCAAGCCCGATCCCAAAGCTTTGGTAGCCAAAGTGGGAGACCGCAGCTATACCTATAAAGCATTTAACGATGGTTTCAAGGCATACCTGCAGTATCACACCAAAGGGAAAACCCTCACCCAGCAGGACAGCGTTCGTTATAACAACCAATATTGGGAAGAACTGGTGGGAATCTACGTTTACGACCAGGCCATCAAAGCCGGCAGGATAAAGGTAAGCAATGCCGAGTTGGAAGCTGAGATTAAAAGGAACGTTCCAGATGGTGTGAAAAGCATCAAGGACTTCCAGACTAACGGCAAATTTGACCAAAAGAAATATGAACAGGGACTGAAAGACCACCCGGATTTCAAAAAAGAGGTAATGGGCTATACCCGCGACCTGTATTCCTATAACAAGCTGATCGAAGCCATCAAAAACGAAGTGACTCCAAACCCAGACAGCGTTAAAGCCAACTGGACCAAGCAACAAAACAAAGCTGAAGCCTCCATAATCTGCTTCGACTACAGCAAGCGGACAGACATCACAATCACCGAAGCTGAAGCCCAAGCCTATTACGACGAACATAAGGACGAATTCAAACGGGAAAACGGACGCGGTTACCTATTGGTTCGCTTTAAGGGAGCCCTATCCAAAACCGAGGACAGCGAAAATATCCTGAAAGAGAATAAGAATAAAAGCGCTGCACTCTACTCCAGAGCCAAAGAAATCGGTCTGGCCAAAGCTGCTGCAGAAATGAACCTCGAAGTGGAAGAAAGCCCTCTGTTCAACAATCAGGATGAGATTATTCCCCTGATCGGCAGAGCTCCAAATCTGGTCAGTTTTGCCTATGCCAATGCGATTGGTTCAATCCCTGAGGTGTTCTATGCTCCCACCGGCGATATCCTGGTTTTGGAACTGAACCGCGAAGCCCCCGAGTATTATATCGATTACGAGATCAAAAAACAGGAGATCAATATCCGCGCTACCCGCTCCAAACGCATGTGGACGATGGATCAGTATATGCAGGACTTTGTGAAAAACATTAAACCTGAAGCATATCTGGAAGCTGCCCGTAAGGATAGCCTGGTTATTGTCCAGGTCACCGATGTGCTGATCGATAACGAGATCAAGCCCCTGGGCAAGATCCCTTCCTTGAACAAAGCCATTCTGGATACCCCCGAAGGCAACTGGACAAATACCCTCGAACAGGATAAAAAATGGTATCTGGCCCTGGTTACCAAGCGTCAATTCCCCGATCTGAACATTTGGGAAAAAGATAAGAAAAAACTGCTCGAAGCTGCCAAAAAGGAAATGCAACAGGAACACCTGAACCAGTGGTATCTGGAACAACGCAAAAAAGTAGAGATCATCGACAACCGGCATGAGTATTATCCCATCCGGCAAATGATAAAACTATAAGCTTATTGGAGTTCAAACCCTACCCTTATCCCGGGCTTGACCCGGGATTTCTTTGTCCGTTTCTCCTTAACCCGGGCTTGACCCTGGATCTCCTTTAATTTCAGGAGATGCCTGCCCTTCCTTTCGCAAGTGAAATCTTTCGCAGGAATGAGGTTACAAGAGCAGGAATGAGGTAACCAGAACAAGAATTAAGTAAAGCACCTACCCTCATCCCGGGCTTGACCCGGGATCTGCTTTTTCATTCAGGAGATTCCTGCCCTTCCTTTCGCAAGTGAAATCTTTCGCAGGAATGAGGTAAGGCTTGAGCTCCAATTCACTTGGCTGCTATTCGGCAGTTTTACAATCCTCCATCGCATCGGTGAATTTCGAATGTTCCTTAAAGCGGGTCATGTGCAGCTTGCCAAAGAAAGAATCCACCATTGAATAGATCACCGGGATAATAAAGAGGGTTAAAAATGTGGCGAACAATAAACCAAAAGTAAAACTAACCGCCAAAGGCCTCCAGGCTTGCGCCGAAGGATCCGTAGAAAATACCAGGGGCAGCATTCCAGCTACTGTTGTGGCAGTGGTTAAGATGATGGGACGCAGTCTGGCTGATCCGGCTTTTATGATGGCATTCCATCTGTCCACACCCTTGTCACGCTCAGAATTGATAAAGTCAATCAGGATGATGGCATTATTCACCACTACTCCAGCCAGCGCAACCACTGAGATCAGAGTGTTCAGAGAAAACGGCAAGCCCGTTACCAGCAAGCCCAGGATTACCCCAATAAATGCAAAGGGAATCGTGAGCATCACAATCAATGGCTGCACATAGCTTTTGAATTGCGAAGCCAGGATAGTGAAGATCATCAGTAGTGCAAGGATGAATAATCTGCCCAAGGAGGCATAACTCTTACGCTGCTCTTCCTGCACCCCACCGCTTTCGAGGGTGTAGCCCGGAAAACGCTGCTCAAAATTGGCCAGCATGCCATCCTGTCCACGCAGCTTGTTTCCCATCAGAAGTGTATTTACCTCACTGGGGCTGCGCTTTACCTGACGTCCGTTTTTATCATAGGTACTCACCGAAGCGGTAACGGTGATGATTCTATCCTGATCGCGATGTTCGATTTTGCTAAGCGACGAAGTGATCTCAAACTCTGCCAGATCGCGGATGGCAATCAAATCGCCTGTGCGGGTCCTGATTTTGAGGTTTTTGAGGTTTTCCATTTCGCGGGTGTAAGCATCTTGAAGCTTAACTACGATCGGATATTCATCCACGCCTTCTCCCCGGTATTTAGAAACTTCGCTTCCTGTGGAGGCTGTTCTGATCGCCGAGGCTATCTGGGCGACGGTAAGGCCATTCATGATCAGCATATCATGACGGGGAATGATCCGCACTTCCTTGTTACCTTTGTCGAAGCTGTCGTCGATATCCGTAACCCCGGGAATTTGTTTCAGGTCGTTTTTAACTACGTCGGCAATGAAAGCCAGGCGCTCCAGGCTTTTGCCTTTGATGCGCAATTCGACGTCGTTTCCAATAGGCGGGCCAGCCTGACCCCTGCTGAATTTGTATGAATACAAGCCTGGCAGTTTGTCCAGAAATCCCCGAATCTCATTACGGATCTGATCGTGGGTGTATTTCATTTTCTTGAGGTCAACCAGATCGATATTAAGCTGGGCATTGGAAGTGGCATAGTCACGCTGCACTTCACCCCCTGTAGCACCAACGTTTGCCACCACAAATTGCACATCCTGCTTGTATTTCATGTTCAGGACAAAGCTTTCCACCTGGCTGACAATCTTCTCGGTTTCTTCCAAGGCAGTTCCCACTGGTGTCTGCAGTTGCAGGGATATGGTTTGGGACTGCGTAGTGGGGAAAAACTCGAATTTGATGGCGCCAGTGCCCAACACGGCAAAAGATAGGATAAGCATCAGCACGGTTGACCAAACAGTTATCTGGCGATGTTTTAGAGCTCTGGTAACCAATTTCTGGTAGAACTTAATCAAGGGAGCGATTATCCTGCTGCTTCGATCCTGTTTACTTGGTTCACTGTGCCCGAACTGAAAGACATTATTGGGAAGCACCACCATGCTCTGGAACCATGAACCTAACAAAGCAATGGAAACCACAATGGGAAATACTCCCAAAAAGCTGCCCATTACCCCTTCCAACAAAAGCAGGGGCAAAAATGCGGCAACGGTGGTTAGGGTAGATGAAAACACTGGTGAGATAACCTGGTCCACACCCATTACTATGGCATCCCGATGGCAGAATCCTTCTTCCCTGAGTCGGTGTATATTTTCCAGCACGACAATGGAATTGTCCACCACCATGCCAACCACGATGATGAAACCAAAGATAGTAAGGTTGTTCAGGGTGATATTGAAGGCTGGAATCAGCCAGAAAGCGATCAAGATGGACAGTGGTATGCCAAATGAGGCAAGCAGAGCATTGCGAAAACCCAGAAAAATAAGTAAAGCTACAAACACCAGGATAATGCCGATCAGGGCATTTTTCCCAAGAGCGTTGATGCCATTCTTTACATCCACGCTGCCGTCATTGCGAACGCTGATCTTGATGCCGGGAACGTTCTTTTGGTAGTTTTCAACGTAAGCGCGGACTTCCTTCATCACTTTGATGATATTACCATCTCCCTTTTTATAGAGAAAGATGGATACGGATTCCACACCATTCAAGCGGGCCATGGTTTGACGTTTCTCGAGGGTGTCCTTCACGGCTGCCACATCTCCAATGCGGATTGCGCGGCCACTGGCATCAGTTTGCACGATCAAGGAAGAAATCTCATCCAGCGAACCAAACTCACCCAGGGTGCGCACCAGGAATTCCACCTTGCCAAATCTGGCAGAACCAGCCGGAATATTCATATTCCGGGCTCCCAATGCCGCAGAAAGATCGCTAAGGGATAGTCCATACGCATCAAGCCTTGCCTGATCGGCGTCAATTTGTATCTGCCTTTCCCGTTCCCCGATCAATTCAACTTTGGAAATATTATCAATATTCTGTATTCCGTCGGACAAGTTTTCGGCCACTTCCTGTAATGCCATGCTATCGAAATCAACGCCGGTAACCACGATCTGGGCAATGGGATTGATTTCTCTCATGTTCAGCCTAATAATAACCGGATCAAGAGCGTCATCGGGGAAATCATTGATTTTATTTACTTCACGGCTTACCCGGTCAAAAGCTTCATCCGAACTGACATTTGATGTGAAAACAACTCGAACCATAGCTCTGCCTTCTTCGGCCACCGCTGTAAGATAATCCAGGTCTTCGAGATTTCCCAGTGCTGTTTCCAAAGGGCGCACCAAAAGCTTTTCGATCTCTTCGGGTGACACACCAGGATAGGGGACAACCACGATGGTGCTGCCAAAATCCACAGCCGGATATTCTTCTCGCGGCATATTGACCATGGAAATCAGGCCAAAGATAAGGATGGCCAGAGTGAGCATATTCACCAGAATTGAGTATTTGAGCGAGGTTTCTGCTACTGATAACACTTAAAACCTCCTCATTTCCTTATCTGGACGGGGCTGCCATCCTCGAGATTCTCAGCTCCAGTAGTAACGATCTGTTCACCTGCCACAGCACCAGAAATAATCTCTACATTCTCACCAATGATTCTGCCAAGCTGCACTTCTTTTTTCACTGCCTTGTTCGCTTCCACCACAAAGATATAGTTTTTTCCGAATTCTTTCAGGATGTTCGTAATCGAGGTATAAAGCAGGTCTTTGTATCTCTGGGTAAGGATCTTGGCTGTAACCACCATTCCCGGCATAAGAACGCCCTGAGGCGCAACTTCGATCTCCACAGCATAGGTGGCGGTATTGGTGATGGGGCTGATGCCAAAACCGCGAATCCGACCTTTAAAAACCTTGTCGCTTCCCACATAGCGAATCTCTGCTGCCTGGCCCTTGGAAAGCTTGCCTATCAGGGTTTCCCCTACTCCGGTTTTCAGGATCAGCGAACTTGCATCCGTGATCTTGGCAATAGCCTGACCAGGATTGATATATTGGCCTGCCGCCACCAGAAGGTTGCTGATCGTTCCACTTTCTGGAGCCAGCAGATAGGAATTGTTGTAAGCCAGTTTAGCTGCTTCGAGCGCAGCTTTGGCTCCGTCATAGCCAGCCTTGGCCCCTTTGAATGACGTTACCGCGGTGTTGTATTCCGCTTCTGAGATCAGGTTTTTAGCTTTGGACGCCTCAGCATAATTCATATTTCGCCGGGCATTGTCCAAAGCCGTTTCGGCAGATAACAACGCTGCTTCGGATTGTTCGAGCCTGATCTGCATAATGTCGTTTTCCACTTTCCCCAAACGTTCACCTTTGACAACCCGGTCGCCCAATTTTTTGAAAAGCTGCAGGATACGCCCAGAGGTTTCACTGCTCATGGTTAAGTCGGTTATTCCTTCCAGTTTACCCGAAACGTTTACAAAGTCTTCCAATGGCCGAAGCGTAAGCTCTTCTACCATTACAGCCTGTTTATCATCTTTGGGCATGCCTTTTTTGCCATCGGCTTTCTTACCACAGGAAAAGAGGCTCAGAGTCGCAGACAGGGCAAGTATAATGTATATCTTTCGCATTGATAGCTCCTTTAAATATCAAGTAATTGGCTTAGTTCTGTGTCCGTTTCCACAGCCAGGTTTTGCCTTAAACTGCTTCTGGCTTTCAGGAATCCATACAGGGCATTGTTATAATTCAGTCTTGCCGCGGACAGAATCAATTCCGCATCGAGCAATTCCTTGGCGGAAAGCATGTTCAGACGGAAGCGTTCCTGCAACTGTGCATAAAGCTGCTCGTTGTAGCGCATGGCCAGGGCTGCACTTTGGCTCTGACGGGCTGCACTTACCAAGCTGAGCGTGGCAGCTTCCAGACCAAGCTTGATCCCGTCTGTAGCGGTTTTGTTTTCCAGTGCGGCTTTACGGGCATCTTCCTTCGCTTTTTGCACTGAGGCATAGTTACCCAGTCCCGGCAGCAATGGCAAACTGAAGGATAGCAACAACTGATTGGCTGGAGTAAACTCATAGCGGTCGAGCCCATTTTCTTTATACTGGCGGCTGCCGGTGAGCATCAAACTTGGTAACCATCCTGCCCTGGCAATTCTCAGTGCCCTCTGGCTTAGTTCTTCGGTCTTATCCAAGGTTTTCAGGGTGAGGTTTCGCTGTAAAGTAAGTTCCAGAGCCCGGTTACCCAGAGCTTTGGTCTGATCCAGATTGAAAGAGGCCAGTTTGTCGATTTGCGGATTGAAATCTGGCAGGTTCAGGGGTGCCGGCATCCTGAGATCAGCCAAGCCAAGATAGTTACCAAAATCACGCAAGGCAAGCTGCAAAGCCGTGTATGCCTGCAAATCGCTTACCTCTTTACCGGCCAGGGTGCTTTGAAACCTTAAATAATCAGTCTGGGAAATCAAACCGTTTTCCAGCTTCAAAGAAGCGATATCCAAGTTTTCACGCGCAGCTTGCAGGTCAGCCTGACTAAGCCGGTAGACCTCCATCAATTGCAGGACATTCAGATACTTACTCTCTGAATCAGCAAAGAGGGTGTTGCGTTGGTTGCGGTAAGCCAGTTCAGCCATTTCTTCGCCAACTCCGGCAATTTTATAGGCCTGATATAGTTTTCCACCCAGAAAGATGGGCTGGGACAGGTTTAGTGACAGGGTACGCATGTCTTTGTTCAGGGTATAGCTTTGGGTTCCGGCAGTGATTTTTGTGGCAGGATCGGTGTAAAGTAAAGTAGCTCCAAAGCTAAGAGACGGAAGCAGCGATGCCAGTGATCCTTGTTTGCTCCATTTTGCCGCTGCCAGAGCTGCCTGTTTGCTGCTCAGGGTGCTGTTTTTCTCCAAAGCAAGATCCTGGGCTTCCTTCAAAGTGATCGGTCCAAGCCCTTCAAATTCACTTAAATCGGCAGACAATTCCAAAGTCAGCAGCAAAATAAATGTTAAGGCAAGCAACAGCCGTTTCATTTACTACCTCCAGCCTGCCAGAAGAAATCCTCATGTGTTCCGCTGACGATATCCTTCTTCAGTTCTTCCAAAGTTCGTTGTTCGGCTCTCAAATAGCGAACTCCCAAAGCCAGTAAATGCGCATGCACGAAAGGGAGCTTGTCCATCAATTCTCCCGGTAACTGCTTGATGCAATTGGCCTTCAGTTTTTCCACTTCTTTCAGACGGTTAATTCTGCGACTGATTACTTCCAACATTTCGGAGTGACTCAAACAGCCTGAGGCAAAATGCAAGGCCAGCCACCAGTCACGATCCAGCATTTCATTGGCAGCCAGATATTTGTTCACGATCTGACGCAGATATTCACGTCCCTTGGGATTCAAATGATACACCGTGCGGGGTGGATTGTTCCCCTCACGCATTTCCTCGCCACGAATGTGCTTGCTTTTTTCCAAAGACTGCATGGCTTTGTAGATAGCCGGCATGGTTATGCCGACCCATCCGGGCAGCTTGAGTTGTTCTACAATCTGCCCCATTTGATAGCCATGCAAAGGCTTGTCTTTCAGAAAGCTTAGCACCACCATGTGTGCCTTTGACATTGCTCACCTCTCTATTCTTGCTTTTTCTATTATACGGTTTAGTAATAAAGATAGCAGTATTAGCCGATTTGGCAAATGGTATTTTCGGGATACCATTACTCATATCTGGAATCTGAAAGGAATCATACCGCTATCATACCACATGATCAAGTGGTATGATAGCGGTAGGATTGTGGAAAAGTGAAAGGGTGAAAAGGTGGTAAGATGGAAAGGTGGAATGTCTCTTTCCTGATTCGACGTAAGTTTTTTTTCGGAAATCGCAGCAAAAGCTTGACAAAAAAAGGAATTCTAAAATTATACTTCTACCCCATAATAGAGTTAAATTATGAGCTATAAGATAAAGCATGCCCGACAGATAGTCATTGCCTTTGTCAGCATTCCGGTGTTGCTGCTCTTGGCTGCGCTTGTGTTCATTGCCTTACGGCAGAACCTTCTGGAGAAGAAATATATCTATCACAGCACCCTCTCCAACGCCATGGGAATTTCCACCCAGACCCCGGTTCTTTACCGCGGTTTTGAAATTGGCAGGGTGCGTGATTTCGTGCTCGAGGACGACGGAAACATCGGCTTGAAATTCCATGTCCTGAAACGCTATAAACAGATCATGGTGCAGGGGTCGGTGTTGGTTCGCAATACCAATCCCGTTACTGGAAAGACCACTCTGGAATATATCCGCGACCCCAATTCCAAAACAACTCTGACCGATGGAAGCAGCATCATTTCCTCGGATTTTCCCGAAGGCAAGCAGCGCTTGAAGCTGATCGCACCCCAACTCAGCGACCCTATTGCCGTGATCATCTCCAACCTGGCAGAGCTTTCTTCAGCTTTAACGGAAGACAATAATGCCGATCGGGGTTCCATTCCCCGACTCCTGGTCAATCTTGCCGATGCCGCCGAAAAAGCCAATACCGGCATGAATGAAGCCAATCTGGCACTTTCGGAACTGGCCAAACTGGCTGTCAACCTGAATAGAGACAATAATCCGGATAGCGGAGTTTTGCTGCGAACCATTAACAATCTGGCCAATCTGAGCGAAGGCCTGAACAAGCGTTTGGATGAACTGGACGGAATAATGAGCAGCGTTCAGCAAGGCATTGATAACTACAAAAAGCCTGATTCGCTGCTCATCAAGCTGCTTGATCCCCAACAGGAATTGATTCTGAAACCGCTTTCCAATACATTGAACAATCTTTCCGGGGCTGCCGCTGAAATGGAAAAGATCCTGGCAACGGTGAATAATCCCGAACTCAGGATGCTGCTGAACAACCTGAACGACAGCCTTGCCAAAGCCCGCAAGACTTTGGAGGCACTGAACAATAATCCGCTGCTACGCAAAGGGATAAGCCCCGATGGACAGATTCAGAATCCTGGAACCAAACGTTTGCATGAGGTGAAAAATGCGCCGTAACTGGATTTGGGCAGCGCTTTTCATTCTGGCAGGCTGTTCGGGATTCAGGCCACCTGCTTTACCTCAGGCAAAACTTGATGCGGACAGTTATCTGAATTTTGCCCAACAACTTGAGATTTCTGGTGACCTCACTGGTGCTTCCCACAACTATGAATCAGCTTATCAACAATATCGCTCGATTGGCGACCGCGAAGGTCAGCTTGCCTCACGCAGTGGAATTGGCCGTATCGCTCTGGAAAATGGCGACTTAACCAGCTACGAGACTGAACTGAGAACCATGGAGCAGTTTGCCGCATTACATGGTGAGTATCTGGATTGCTATCCTCTTCTGTTGAAGATACATAAGCTTATGAATGAAAAGGAATACGCTTCGATATCACGGGTTGCGGTAGCCAAGCCGAACTACCCCAAAGAAGAAACCCTGCAACTAAAGATAGCAAAATTGCAGGCAGACAGCTACTTAAGGCAGGCTACCCCAGCTCAGGCTACTGAATTGGAAAAACTAACCAAACAGCATTACAAACATTTGAAGAAACGTAAAAGCGCCAATACGGAACTTATTTCCTCAGCCTGGTATGCCCTGGCTTATTACCATTTCAGTTCAGGAAATCCTGGGCCTGCCCAAGGCCTCGCTGAAAAAGCCGCAGATTGGGATTACCGCTTTGGGGATTTCCGGGCTTATGGACACAGCCTATGGCTAATGGCGCAGATAGCAGTTTCCAGGCAGGACTTTGCTAATGCCAGGTCATATTACGACAGAGCGTTAGGCATTTTCACTGAACTTGCCGATGCCGCATCCATCGATCGAATCAAACAAGAGCAAAGCGCTTTGAAAGGAGACAGATAAAGTGGATTTTACCAATAAAAGAGCCCTGGTTTTGGGGATTGCCAATCAGCACAGCATCGCTTATGCCATTGCCAAAACCTTGCGCGAAAACGGTTGTGAGATGATTCTTTCCTATGCCTCTCCGACCTTGGCCAAAAGAGTTTTGCCCATTGCCGACGAACTGAAAATCAATGATTGTATACAGTGCGATGTAAGCAAAGATTACGATATACAGAATCTTTTCCGGCTGATTAAAACCAAGTGGGACAGCCTGGATTACCTGATTCATTCTGTGGCCTATGCTCCATCCAGTGAATTGAATATCCCCTTTCACCAAACCAGCCGGTATGGTTTTCTGACAGCTATGGACATCAGCGTTTATTCCCTGATCGCCACCTTGAAAGAAGCAGAACCGCTGTTCAGAAACGGCAGCAGTGCCATTACCCTCAGCTATTACGGAGCGGAAAAGGTTGTTCCCAACTATGGCGTGATGGGCATAGCCAAAGCCGCTTTGGAATCCAGTGTCCGTTATCTGGCACACAGTCTGGGTGAAAAAGGCATCAGAGTTAACGCCATCTCTGCAGGCCCCTTGAGAACGCTTTCCTCTTCTGCAATCGGAGGTATCTCACAATTGCAGAAAAGAATCGAGAAAATGGCACCATTGGCACGCAACATCGAACCGGAAGATGTGGCAAAAACCGCTATGTATCTGCTATCCGACCTTGCTTCCGGAGTTACCGGCGAAACTATTTACGTGGATGCCGGAATGAACATAATGGCGTATTAGTATGAAACTTCTTACCAATGCCCTGCTGCCCACTTCCTCATCTGCTTTCAAGCGGGTGAATGTTCTATTTAACGATAAGTTCATCAAGTTTTCGCAGGACGAGATCCGTGTTGAAGACGAAGTGGAGCTTATTGACGCCCAAGGTCAGATCCTGCTTCCCGGAGGGATTGATCCGCATGTGCATATTTTAGGAAAAGATTCCACTGCCGTTATGGACATCGAATTAATCACCAAAACCGCTTTGGAAGGTGGTTGGACTACTCTGGCGGAACTTTCCTTCCACACCGAAAGCCCGGTATTCAGCGTCCACGACTTCAAACAGAAGGCAGAGCTGTTTGACCAGGCAGCATGGACTGCTTTGGCTCTGTGGGGTCATGTAAACATCGACGAATATCCCTATCATGCTGAAAGTGCGCAGGAAATCTGGGCTAAAGGAGTGGTCGGTATTTCACTGGCTGCGCCTTCCCCCAATCCAGCGATTCCAGAGATCAGTTTCACTGAGATCATGGATCTCTTTCTGGATATCTATGAAAGTGACACTGCCTTTGCCTTTCAGGGTTTTGACAATGAGAATCATGCTTCGTTCAGTCAGCTTGCCCAGATGGATGCCATCAAAAAGATCCTCAGACGTATGCAGGAAAATCCCATCCACATCCCCAGAGTCTCCAGTTTCCCTACCATAGAATTCATCAACAGCATCTCCAAACGCAGCGACATTTCCTTTGCCATTAGTTTCAGTGACTGTATGGGTTTGTTTGATAAAGAGAACTTCACCTATACGCATTCCTGTGATTTCGACGAATTTTCCGATACTCTCTTTGAGCTGCTGCGCACAAATAAAATCTACCTGCTTTCGAATTCAGTTGCCCTCAAAACCAAGTCCGTGGATTATTCAGAGCTGTTTACCGGAGATACCCCCACAATTATGAGTCAGTCTTATCTGTGGGTATTGTCAGAACTATGGAAAAAACGCAAGATTCCATTGGCAACCTGTCTGAAGATGACCAGTGAAAATGCCGCAAAAAGACTTGGTCTCTATCCCCGTAAAGGCTGTTTGGAAGCTGGCTCCGATGCAGATTTCGTACTTTACAACCCCGATGGAAAAACACTTACCGAAAAGATCGAACTCAACGGAAGCTTCGAAAGGATTTATCTGCAAGGTGAGCAGGTAGCCGGAAAAGATTTCAAAACCATCAGAAAAGGCGGCTTCCTGGCCCGAAGCAGCAATCCTAAACGCCGCCACAACAATACAACCTGGATATAATAACCATAGGAGATACAGTGCAAAATAACCTTGAGTATCTGCAGAGCAAGCTGCAAGGTAATCCGAATCTGAAATACGTGCTAACCGCCAGTTCCTGGCAAACGGATTTCCTGCGCTTCTACCACAGCCAAACCAATTATAACATCAGTAAGAGCTCTGAAAGCCTTTCCGCCACATTATACAAAGGCAAGAAGAGCTACAGCTTCTCGATCGATGATCCTCATCCTGAAAAAGTTGATCAAGCCTTGGAACTGGCTCTTTCGATCATCGATACCCTTCCTGAAGATCCTGACTTTGTTGATGTGGAAACCGAAAACACCCTTGCAGCCAAACGGGAGATCACCAATAACCTCGAAGCCATCCCGCTTGAAGCCAAAACCAGGATCCTTTCCGAACTTGCTGAATCAGCCAAATCCTTTGATTTTGAGATCTATGGAACTTTCATCTGTAACTATTCTGCTTACCGTTTACTGAACAGCAACGGTTTGGATAAAAGCACTGCAGTAAGCCCCATTTACCTGGAAGTGAAAGCAGTGCACAATAAAAGCCAGGTAACCGTGATGGAGACTTTTGGCGGTGATGATTTCAGCCATTTTGACCTGCCTGATTTCAAAGCCAGACTGCTTACCAAGATCGGTTACTGCCAGGCAGAAACAGTGGATATCGAACCCGGACACTACGAAGTGATCCTTGCTCCCCGCTGTCTTGCTGAGTTTATTCAATATCTTAGCTATGGCATGAGTGCCAGAGCCTTGGATCAGCATAGCAGTTTCTTCGAAGGAAAGATAGATCAGAAGCTTTTTCCGGACTCTATCAACATCACTGATGATCCCACAGATCCTGAGATGATCCGTCAGGACTACGGTTCGGAAGGTCACATCTATAAACCGCTGAAATTGATCGAGCAGGGTGTTTTCCGTGCATTCACCTGTAATAACTACTATTCTCACAAAACCGGCCTCCCAAAAAACGGCAACACAGCTTCCTGCATTAAAACCGGAACCGGCGAAAAAAACCTGGAAGAGCTGATCGGCAGCGTGAAAAAAGGCCTCTATATCTCAAGTTTGCACTACATGAATTTCATCAACCCGGTTGATACTTCGTTGACTGGACTTACCCGGGACGGCACTTTCCTGATTGAAAACGGAAAGATAAGCAAAGTTGTTATGAGCCTTAGATTTACAGAGCGAATAGACCGAATCCTGAATAATGTGGTAGCCTTGGAAAACAAGGCCTATACCATTCCTTTCTCCGAAAACTACGGCAGTTTTGAAATAGATACCGCCAAAGCTCCACATGCCCACATTTCGGATTTCAACATCAGTTCATCCACCCACACGATATAGGAGATAAATAGATGGAACACCTTATCAAGAATACTCTTGCCAAGCTGAGCACTCCCGAAATCCAGTTTGCTGACGTCCGCATCTCCTACACCGACTACGAAGATATAACTTTCATGAATGGCTCTTTACGCAATTTCAGTTCTGACCTTGGTTCTCCGGCCTTCGGAATCCGGGTTCTGATCGGCGGTTGTTGGGGTTTTGCCGGAGCCAGGAACCTCGACGAAAAAAAGATTGAGAAACTTATCGAACAAGCAATAACCAATGCCAAACACGGCAGCAGGTTCATGCAAAAACCCGTCGAGTTCCCCACTATGAAACCCACGGTTGCCGAATATATCCATCAGCCAAAGATCAATCCATTTACCATGAACCGTGAGGAAAAGGTGGGTTTTCTGCAAAACCTGGCAGCCAAGATCGCACCTCATGGCAAGATCGTCCATTCCTTTGTCAGTGCTGAATATATGCGCCAGGAGCGTTATTACGCCAATACCGAGGGCAGTTACAGCCACAGCGTTTTTTATAACACCCTGCCTATCATGCTGGTTGCCGCAGCAGATGGTGGAGCGGTGCAAACCAGAACCTGGCCGGGACACATGAGTGCCGGAAGGGGTGGTTTCGAGCTTTTTTACGAACAGCAGTTCGAACAGAATACCGAGCGGATCATGAAGGAAGCGGTTGATCTGTTGAAAGCTCCTGTGATCACCGAAGAAAAAGCAGACATCATCATCGGCAGCGGGCATCTTGCCTTGCAATTGCATGAATCGGCAGGCCACGCTACTGAAGCAGATCGTATCTTTGGCATGGAGATCTCCTATGCCGGAAAAACATTCATTAAGCCGGAAATGCTGGGAAGCTTCCAATATGGCTCTCCGATAGTAAATATCTACAGCGACAGCAGCGACGTACGCGGTTTGGGTTATCACCCCTTAGACGATGAAGGAGTTCCCGGCAAGAAAGTTGAGATCATCAAAAACGGCATCCTGAAAGACCAGCAAACTTCGCGCCATATTGCTCACATGCTGGGTTTGGAACCCTCATCCAATATGAAGGCCTCTTTTGCTGACGATTTTCCCTTGGTGCGCATGACAAATTTCTGTCTGGCACCCCACCAAGGCAGCCTGGATGAACTGATCGCTTCCACGGAAAAAGGCTATCTGCTGGACTTCACCAAAACCTGGAGCATAGACGATAACCGTAATAACTTCCAGTTCACCACCGAGATCGGCTATCAGATCAAAGATGGAAAGATCGTCGGAATCGTGAAAGAACCCACCTATTTTGGCATCACCAAGGACTTCTGGAATGCCTGCGACGCCATCTGTGGTGAGGAGGAATGGGGCTTTTACGGCACCTTCCATTGCGGCAAGGGCGAGCCAGGACAAGCCATGCAGCTTTCGCACGGCGTAGCTCCGGCCAGATTCAAAAACATTAATGTAAGTGTGAAAATATAACCAAAGTTAGTAAAAGATGCTGTTAACCAAAGAGCCGCGATTCCTGAAGATTTACAAAGCAATCGAGCCGCATATATCCGATCTGCAGATCAGCAGAATCAGGCTTTTTGGTTCCTATGCCAAAGGCAGTGAAAACGATAATAGCGATATAGACATAATAGTTGACATCCAGAAACCGATCGGAATATACAAGTTCATCGCTTTCAAACAAAATCTGGAAGCTGTTCTGAAGAGAAAGATTGACCTATTTGAGCCGGATTCATTGGAACCTTTGCTCCGAGATTCGATAATCTCGGAAGCCAAAACGATTTATGAACAGAGATAAAGCAACCCTTTCAGCCATCAAACGAGAGATTGATATCCTCGGCCAGCTTACTGAAAACATAACGGAGGAGGAATTCCTCGCATCTGAATAGGATCAGAGAGCCGCGTTAATGACCCTTCTCAATATAGGTGAGTTAATCAAGCATTTAACTCCGGCGTTTCGCAAAAAGTATGCCGACATCCCCTGGAAAGCTATCGCCGGGCTTAGAGACAATGTAGCGCACACCTATTATAAACTAAGTATGCAGAGAATCTGGATTTCAGTCCAAGAAGACATCCCAGAACTCACATAACTGATTTCAGAACTAATCAAACAGCTTTAAGCCAAGGAGTCCATTATGAAGAAAACCTTTATTTTCGTCCTGTTCTTGGCGTTGGCCATTTTTCCCGCTTTGGTTCAGGCGCGTCATTTTGCCCGCTGGCACACCTCCATGGGAACTTTTACGGCTGAGATCTATGATGAAATCATGCCGATCACCGGCAATAATTTCATCGATCTTACCAACAGCGGTTTTTACAACAACCTGATCTTCCATCGTGTGGTGGCAGGTTTTGTTATTCAGGATGGATGTCCATATGGAACCGGCTATGGTGGGCCGGGTTACACGATCCCCGACGAAACCAGCCCGCTATTGCATCATGACCAGGCCGGAATTCTGGCCATGGCAAAAACTTCCGCTCCCAACAGTGCAGGCAGCCAGTATTATTTCACCTTGGCTCCAGCTCCACATTTGGATGGAAATTATGCCATTTTCGGCAAAGTGATCGAGGGTTTGGACGTGGTTCTGGCGATCGGGCAGGTGCCAGTTGATGCCAATAGCCATCCCCTTACTCCTGTGCATATCTGGACTCTCAGGATGCTCGATTTGAATGTGGCATCGGTATTTCCCGATCCTGCCGAGCCAATCAATATCACGTCTGGCGAACCTTTGATGTTCATGATCGAAGCCTATACTGAGGCATCCCAATTGAGTTTCAGCTGGTTTATCGACGACGTTTTACAGAGCGCAGCCCAGGATTTTATCTTTGAGCCAGTTATCAGCGCAGCGGGAACTCACTCAGTACGTTGCACCGTTGCTTCTTCCGACAGCATATCGCACAACCTTAGCTGGACAGTGAACGTTTCTTCCGCAAATCAGGACGAAAGCATCCCCCAACCAAACCTGGGCAGACTGACAGTGCACCCCAATCCATTTTCCGAAAGCCTGGCCATCGAACTGAACGCTGCCAAGTCCACGTCGGTAACCGTGCAGATTTTCAATCAGAAAGGCCGCAAAGTTCGCACCCTTATCCTGACCGGGGATAGCACTGGGCTAAAAAAGAATGCCTGGGATGGACTTGACGACAGCGGTCGGAAATGCGCCGCCGGAGTGTTTTATTTCCGGGCTCATACTCCCGAAGGCAGCACTGCCGCTAAGGCTGTTCTGTTGAAGTAACCAGCTTGCACTACCCTCTCTCCCCTCGGTAAATATCCGCTCTATCCACCCTCATTCCTCCCTCATCTGATAAGGGAGGGATGAGGGTGGCTTCCGGGTGGAAACTGAGGGGCAAGGAAGGATGGATAGTGGAAAAGGGATTAGTCTAAGCCAGGAGTTATTGGCGCCGTCCCAGCTTTCCTCATCCCGGGCTTGATCCGGGATCTCCTTTATTTGCAGGAGATTCCTGCTTTCGCAGGAATGAGGGGGTTTTCCAAGAGAGAGGGAAAAATGTTACCTCATCCCGGGCTTGATCCGGGATCTCCTTTATTTGCAGGAGATTCTTGCTTTCGCAGGAATGAGGGGGTTTTCCAAGAGAGAGGGAAAAATGTTACCTCATCCCGGGCTTGATCCGGGATCTCCTTTATTTGCAGGAGATTCTTGCTTTCGCAGGAATGAGGGGGTTTTCACAGGAATGAGAGAACAGCTCTAGCTGTTTTACTGATTTGCAGCTATATCCCGCAGCTCTTTGAATATCTCGTCCGAATAGCTGTCCAGATTTCGTTTGCGGGTTTCTCGATTACGTTTGGCGGCGTGACTAACCGAGCCATAAATGCTTCCCAGATAAAAACCCATACCTGCCGTTGCCAAAGCTGCAGAACTGAAGTAAAGTTCATTTTTCTCCAGTTCAAACACCACTCCCCAAAGCAGAGCATTGGTTGCCAAAGCCGAAAGTGCAGTTTGCCAGGCTCCCCCATAGGCATATCCCAAACCTGGAACGATGCCCAAAGTTCCCGCCAGAAAGGGGGAAAGATAATGCTGTTTTTCAGTTTGGGCTGTGAGGTTCTGGAGCTTTTCCTTTATTTCCCGATATTCTGGATCGGATAACGAATCAAGCCTTTTCTCCGCTTCGCGAAACTCTCCCAGATAGTTTTTACTGTAACAGAACAAGATTGTTTTTCCCGGATCGTTGGGATCGTCGTTCACGATTGCCGCCAGATCGGGACGTTGACTCTTCAAATGCGCCCAAGTGTAATAGAGATGGTCAACCCGGTCTGAACTTCCCTCCAGATAGCTGATCAGGCCTTCATAGTCCTCTCCTGCCAGATAACTGTCGATGATCCTGCCATGGCAGTAAGCCTGCTCCGTTCCGGCATAATAACACCTTTGATATTCAGTAATCGCCCGATAATATTCCTTGTGAGTAAAAAGCGAATCGGCAAATGAGGTATTTTCCCCGCTCAGCCCCAAAGCAAGAATCAGGAAAACCAAAAACAGGAAACTCTTCATTTTCCTCCCACCGGAATGCTCTCCTCCGGCAGATCCCTGTAAAGATTTCGCTGCTGGAGATACACTCTGGGATAAAATCGCAGGTCAAGCCCACAGCGCATGATCCGGTCTGTTCCCATCAGAACGCCTTTCAGGATTCCATAGCGGTCAAGACACTCAGCAGCATAATGCGAACAGCTTGGATGCATCTGGCAACGCTGTCCGTCCACCGGTGAGATGAATTTCTGATAAAATGAGATTAATACGGAAGTGCCCGAATGAGATTCGGAGTCCCTTTCCTGATTAGCAGGACCCCGCATCCCAGTCCGGGCACTTAAAGGTGAAAAGCTAATTACCGCTGCTAAAAGCAGGAGCAGGCTTGCCCAATGGAATTGAAATTCCGATCGGGGCAGGATGCTTGTCGTAATAATCATCATCCTCTTCTTCAAGTTGACTGAGCGCGGCTACATAGTAGATGGTGGAGACCACTACGCTGGCACCCCATCCAATGGCTGCATAGGTAAGGTTTTTCTTGCGGGATTCTTTCGTATAAGATGTTGTGTATGCGGAAACATAATCTGAGCCTTTGGATTGGAGCAGATAATTCACCCGCACAGGATCAGGCTGCGGATCAGAAACTGCTGCGGCTACCACTCCAAACACACCACACAAAAAACCACCACAACCGTAAGCCGCACTACCCTTAGCATCGGCTTTGCCGGCCATCGTGCCTTCAAAGAAAGGACTGGAATTACCCGTTTGTTCGGTTGAATAAGGATACGCCTGGCCATAAACGAGCGAGGCTAACGTGATCATGGCGGCAATGACCACCACGGACTTGAACCAAGATTTCATGACAATTCTCCTTTTTCTCTTTTCAATTCTGTATTGATGGAGACCAGAAAGCTGGAAGGCATCTGGATGTCAAGATTTATCTTGGATAATTTTTATCAGATTTGATCTTTATGCGCCACCCAATATTGGTAATTTTGAGGAACCCGGGAAAAACCTGCTTTTTCGTAGATCCTGATCAAGGCTGGATCGTCCGAACATAGGTAGAGGTAGTTTTCATTCAAACCGCGATGATAGTTCACGAGGTAGTGAATCATGCTGCCTGCAAAACCTCGTCCCCTGAATTTATCACGGGTAAAAACGTCGTCCACTCTGCTATACCCCGCAAAAATGCTAACTGAAGCCAAAGAGGCGAGCTCGCCATGCACATACCCACCCAGGAGATGGTAAGAAGGATGAAGCAAGTGCCGCTCCACCACCTTGATCGTCCAATCTCCCCCAAATTCAATGGCGATGGTTTCCATCAGATCGATATCCAGTTTGTGAATGCGCTCGATCTTCAGATCTGGGGCAAGGATCAATGTGCTTTCGTGATCATGCAGATAATAGCCGATCTCTTTCATCTCCACCGAGAAACCATGATGCTCCAGCGAAGGCATCAGTTTATCCAGATCATTACCTTTCAAAGAAGGATAAAGCCGAGGATGAATGCCCTTGCTTTTATAAAAAAACTCAATGTCTCTTAGAGAGCTTTCGGCACCAATGGTGTCGGTAATCACGGCATGATTGCTGTCATGAGAAGCTTTGTTTCCTTCGTTGAAAAAAAGCAGTCCGTAGTTCCTGTTGACCATATTGGCAAACCGCTGCGGAAAATGAAGCTCCGTATCTATCATACGGTTCAGGTTGAAGGGTATTGTCATGATCTCATCCTTGCTATATTATTATTCCACTGTATAAAAGGATATTGCATTTTGGCAGGATTGCAAACCTGATAATTACCACCCAATCGGGTGCTAACCAAGAGATTGGGCTTGACGAAACTGCTGTGGCAAATTCATGGTTGCTGATTACTCTATGTATATACTCAAAAACAGGACTACTACATGAAAAAACGAATTTTAACCCTTATCCTGCTGATTCTGGCTGTGGTTTTGGCCTGGGCAGATTACAGCGTTACCTTTGAAGGAACAGGCGAAACAAAAACAGCCTATGCCTCAGGCACCGTAAGCCTTAGCGGCACAAACTGGGACATGACTGAAGCCCTGATCGGCGACCTGTCCACTGACTGGAAAAATGGCTTGCGTTCAGCCAGAATGCGTGGCTATGGCATATCTGCCATGACCATGCTGGCAGATAAAGTAAATGGACTTGGAACTCTTAGCTTCTCCTACCGGCGTTATGGAACAGATGCCCAGGTTGATTGGAAAGCAGAATATAGCAGCGATGGCGGAAGCAGTTGGACGCAGATTGGCTCGGTTTTTACAGCCCCCGCTTCGGATGTGGTGCAGAGCTTTTCACAGGCCGTAAACGTTTCGGGTTCTGTCCGCGTCAGGATTAAACGAGCCACTGAGTCCGGTGCTGCAAACGCCCGTTTGAATATCGATGATATCACATTGACCGATTATGCTGGCTTGGGACTTCCTGTACTCACAACCACCGTTCCCTACAGTATCACCACCTCAAGTGCCATCTCCGGCGGCAATATCAGCTCTGATGGAGGTGCAAGCGTTACAGCCAGAGGAGTTTGCTATGCCACTACGGCTTCTCCCACTTTATCCAATAGCCATACAAGCGATGGAAGCGGAACCGGGACTTTCACCAGCAATCTAAGCAGCCTTTCCGCAGAAACCCAGTATTATGTTCGGGCTTACGCCACAAACAGCCAGGGAACCGCTTATGGCGAGGAATATTCCTTTTCCACCAGCGGAAATTCACCCCCGACTGCTCCAACTGCCACCGCCGCTACCAGTATCACAGTTAACTCATTCACGGCAAACTGGACAGCGGTAAGTGGAGCCACTTCTTACCGGCTGGACGTTTCTACCAATTCCTCATTCTCGAGCTTTGTAGGCAGTTATAATAACTACGTGGTCAGTGGCATTACACAATCGGTTAGCGGTTTAAGCGCTGGCACAGGATATTTTTACAGGGTTCGCGCCTACAATGCAAACGGCACCAGCGGCAACTCCAATACGATCAGCCTTTCCACTTTGGCAAGTGACCCTTTCAACGGTTATTACAATCCGGTGAACGGGTTGACTGGAACAGCCCTGAAAACTGCCCTGCATAACCTGATCGACAACAACACCTATTCCAGCTATGATGGGGCAAAACTGTTTCTCTTTCAGGATCTGGACAATAACAACGGCGTTGTCCGTTGCGTATATACCGGCCAGGACTACACGGTAAGCAGCAGCTATGATGGCAGCTCTAATCCCAATACCGAGCACACCTATGCCCAAAGCTGGTTCACCACCTCAGAAGAAAGCATCAAAAAGGCCGATGTGCACCACCTTTTTGTCTCCAACAGCAGTGTGAACTCCTCACGCGGCAACTTGCCATTCGACATAGTTACAAATGTAGGAACCACTTATCCCTCTTACAACGGTTATGTAAGCAAACGCGGTACCAATAGCAGCGGGGATACAGTTTTTGAACCTGCTGATCAGCATAAAGGCAATCTTGCCAGAGCATTGTTATACTTCAATGTTCGATACGATCAAACCCTCTCCCAGGGCGGAGTGGATATGCTGGAAACTTTGCTGCTGTGGCACAATGCCGATCCCGTGGACGCTGCCGAATTAGCGCGAAATACTCTGGTTTACGGCCATCAGGGCAATCGCAATCCTTTTGTGGATCACCCCGAATATGTAAGCTACATTTGGGGCGGTTCTTCACCCAATACTACAATTCAATTTAGTCCAGCCAGCGCTTCAGTAAATGAAAATGGCGGCAGCGTAACCCTATCTGTGGAAATCCAGAATCCCAGTTCGACAGCTGCCACCACCGCCCAGATAGCCCTTACCGATGGAACCGCTGCAGACGTGAATAACTACTCAACCAGAAGTATAACATTCCCAGCCGGAAGCAGCGTTATCCAAAGCATTACCGTAAACATCACCGATGATACCATTCTTGAAGGCATAGAAAACCTCGTCTTTTCACTGATCAATGTTAGTGGCGGGACAAGCGCAACTGTTGGTAACTACAACAATTTCAATCTGGAGATTATCGATAATGATGTCCCCACTCCCGTCGCAACCACGGCAACCGGTCTTGGCTTTACTGAATTTACCGCAAATTGGAATGCTGCCCCTGGAATAACCGATTATGAGTTTGATCTTTCCACCAGCGCTACCTTCAGCAGCTTCGTGGGAAGCTACGAAAATTATCCGGTAACCGGAACGACTCTCGCTATCAGTGGTCTAACTCAAGGGACACCATATTTCTACAGAATAAAAGCTGTGTTTAACGAATGCCCCGGAGCATATTCGAACGTAATTTCGGTTACTACCAATGAGATCGTTTATCTGGATACACCTGTCGCATCAGATGCAACCGCTGTCTCACATGAAGGTTTCACAGCCAGATGGCAGCCGGTAACAGGAGCAGAAAGCTATCGCCTGGATGTATTTTCCGGTCAGACTGCCCTTGCCACCGACCTCATCCTGAGCGAGTATGTGGAAGGCAGCAGTAATAACAAATACCTTGAGATCTTCAATGGCACTGGCTCAACAATCGACCTTTCCACCTACAAAATCAAGCTGTATGCCAATGGGGCGACAGCTGCTACGAACACTCAAACCCTGACAGGTACGCTACCGAATAACACTTGTATGGTGCTTCGCAATTCCTCTGCAGTGCTTACCCTTCCGGAAGGAGTGACAGCCACCATCAGCAGTGCCACAAATTTTAACGGAAACGACGCAATAGCAATCGTAAAAGGCGATCCTGAGCAGTATGTGGATATTTTTGGCAGAATTGGTGATGCAAGTTATTGGGCAAGCGGAGACATTAGCGCCACCAATCAGACTTTAAGACGTAAAGGCACTGTCTTAAGCGGAATATCCAGCAATCCCACAAGTGGATTTCCCACGCTGGCAACTGAATGGGATACTTATGCGATTGACACTGTTTCAGGTCTTGGCAGTCATAGCATTGGAGCTTCCAGTCCTCTTGCCGGTTACCAGGATTTGATCATATCTACTAATGCCGCAAGGGTATCCGGGCTTGAGCCTTTTACCGAATACAGTTACAGAGTGCGTGCCGTCAACAGTGGTGATACTTCGGATAATTCAAACCTGATCACCCTCTCCACCACTCCCGAAACTGCAGGAAGCGGAGCTAATACGTCAATATTGGGAGCAGCCACTACTATCCTGGTTCCCCCTGTTTCAGGATTCAGCAATACCAATCTTAGTCTTGACCCAACAGGTTCAAACACGGTTGATTTCAGCCTGACTGAAAGTTCCGGGGCAAATAGCTTTAGCTATCTATTAACCACTGAAGAGCTGACTGCTTGCAACGGACAATATGTCTTAAATCATACTGGCCTGGGCTGGACGCCGGTTTCGGTAACGATCACCCAGGGTGTCAGCCAATATATCGCTCAAACAACTTCGTTCGGATTAAATAGTTCTCAATTCAGCCTTTCCGGAGTCAGTGGGAGCGGAACCCTCAGCATTACCCTGAATCGTTTCCCAGACAGTTTGAGTTCACCCCAGGTAACCATATCTCTGAATGCCGGAAACATCCGCTTGTCATGGACGGCAATATCGAACGCAACTTCATATAGAATTGAAGCTTCAGATACACCGGAGGGATCGTTTACTTCCTTGGGAACCACCACTTCCACCAGCTATGATACGTCCTCATCCACCCATAAATTCTACCGGGTAACCGCTCTAAACTAAAAAACAACGTAACTGTAAATAAAGCCGGCAGGTTACTGCCGGCTTGGTTATTTTCGAGAATAAATACCCAGATTCCTCATTCCTGTATAAGCGGGAATCTCTTGTAACTAAAGGAGATCCCGTGTTAAGCCCGGGATGAGGACATGTGTATATCTATGATCAGTATTACGAATGCAGTATTCAATATCGTTTGTTATCACTTCCAGGTAAGCTATGCTTGGATTTTCTCCACCAGCCTGGTAACCATTTTCATCAGGGCATCTGCGGCGGGAAGCTTGTTGTAGAAATAGATAAAAGGCTTCCCTTCATCAGTGGACACAGCTATTTGGGGCTCGATTTCCAGTTCGGCCAATAGGTCAAGCGAATGCTCAAAGATCATAGCTTCAAGTTCTTTGCCTTTGAAGATGGGCGTGATCTCCTTACAATGGGGACAGCGGAAATACTTCATATTTTCCACGATCCCCAGGATCGGCAGATTTAGCTTATATGCGAAGTCTACGGATTTCTTTACATCCAGAATGGCAATGTCCTGCGGGGTGGTAACGATCACCGTGCCATCCAGCTTTTCCAGGATTTGCACGATGCTCAGCGGCTCGTCTCCAGTTCCCGGAGGGCAATCAATTACCAGGTAATCCAGCTCAGGCCAGTCAAAATCGCTGAAGAACTGCTTTATCAAAGCCATTTTCATCGGTCCACGCCAGATCAGGGCACTATTATCCGAAGCTAAAAGTGAGGCAACCGACAGCACATGCAGATTTGACAGCACCTGGATGGGCATAGGCATACCGCTCTCCTGATTGGCAGGGATCGGAACCCCTTCGATACCGGTCAATTTGGCAACGGAAGGACCGTGAATATCAGCATCCAAAAGCCCTATCTTGAAGCCCTGCATTGCCAGTCCAAAGGCCATATTGACCGAGACAAAGCTCTTGCCCACACCGCCTTTGCCGCTCATCACAACTATTCTGTGCTTGATCTTGCTCAGGTTGTTTTTGATCTGGAGATCTTTGTTATCTTCCATTATTCATCCTTAATTTTCTGCATTTGCTCGTTCAGCCAGGAAAGCTGACCTTCTATCTCCTGCTTCTGGGCTTCAAGTTCTTGTCGAGTATAGGGATAGACATTGCGGTTATCCATCGTGTTATCTTCAAACCACCTTCTCCGACCCTGCATTCTGAAACCATTATGGAATCTGAATCCACCTCCGAAGCAGCGTCCTGCACGGTTATTCCTTCTATTACCTTGTCCACAGGGACCGAGACCCTTACCCAGACTTCCTGTCCCCCAGGGACCTGTTCCATCAAGATTAGGCATTTTTTCCTCCAAATGGTAAGTGGTTATTTTTGTAAGCCATATAAGCTTCACGCAGGGTCAGGTTACCGGCACCAGTGAAAACCTGAAGCTGCATTTGTTTCAGAATCGCCTCAGCATTGCCACCTGGTCCATTACCAGTAATCAATACTTGTGGCGCTAATTCAAATATCTTCTGCGCAGTTTGCGGACCCGCACCGTGCGCTGCTTGCATTACCTGCCGGTTATCCAGAGAGGTCAGCTCGTCCTTCTCTTCATCGTAAACCAATATAAAATCGGTTCTTCCGAAGCGGGGATCAATCTTGGCGTCCCAGCCGGTTCCTGTGGAAGTGAAAGCAATTTTCATCTTCTCTCCTTATTTTAACTTATTCCATATTTTTCGGAAACGAGGCTCCCACTTTACGTTGTTTAGCTCCACCAGGCAAAGCCCGGTAGTGATCGCAGCTGGAAAATCCTCGTCGTATGGTATGTTTCCCAGATACTCAATGCCTTTATCGTGTAAAAAATTCTCTATTTCCATGGTGATCTCCGGATTGATACTCGCTTTGTTGATCACACAACCACAAGGAATGCGAAACTTGGTTGCAAGTTCCCAAACCCTTTTCAAATCTTCCCAGCCGGATAGGCTTGGCTCCGTAACCAAAACGACATATGAAGCACCAGACAAAGAAGATATCACCGGACAGCCAATGCCGGGAGAGCCATCCACCAACACGTATTGTTTGCCGGTTTCTGCTGCTATACGCTTGGCGTCTCTTTTCACCTTTGCCACTAGTTTTCCGCTGTTATCAGCTCCGATGCCGAGTTCTGCATGCACCAGTTTGCAGCCCAACCGGCTCTGGGCCAGATAGCAGCTACCCACCTTTTGCTCAGACAGGCTGATAGCTTCTGTGGGACAGACCTGACTGCAATAACCGCAGCCCTCACAGTCCAAGCTTTCCACCTCGTAATAGCCCGTTTGCGCTACAATAGCGGCAAAGCGGCACACCTTAACACAAGCTCCGCAGGCGATGCATTTGTCCTTGTCTATTGTGGCTTTTTCTCCGCTGTAAAAGGCTTCGCTCTCTTGGTTTTCCGGTTTCAGGATCAGATGCAAATCCGCTGCATCCACGTCACAATCCGCCATAACCACTTCCGTGGAAGCAAGATAAGCCAGGGCAGCCGTGATTGAGGTTTTTCCCGTTCCACCCTTACCTGAAATTACTACTATTTCTTTCATACCAAGCCTCTCAGGTGTTCAAGGATGCCTTCCATTGCACGGTAAAACTCCCTGCTGTGTGAATAAAGCAACTCTCCACGGGAATATAACTCAGCCAGTTCACGGCTGTTCGCTATCTTACCGATTATCTCAATTTGCTCCCTTTGACAGTAGGCAAATACTTCTGCATTGCCGATCCCAACCCGATTTACCACCACTCCGAAGGGTTTTCCCAACTGGCGCATGGTTTTCACTGCCAAGCCAAGGTCATGCAACCCAAAAGGGGTAGGTTCGGTGACCAGGATTACGTAATCTGCTGTTTTGGTAGCGCTTATCATCGAGCAGGATGTACCTGGAGGACAGTCCAGAAACTGGTAATCACTGCTCGGCAAGTTCCGATCCACAAAGTCCAGGCTCTGCCGGATCAGGGGTGAAGCCTGCTCAACACCGATCTCCAATTTGCTTTCCAGAAAGATAAGATTGTCCCTGCGATACTGCTTCAGGCTCCCCAAAGGCATTTTCTGCATGGGAAGAGCAGCGGAAGGACACAATTCACTGCAGGCATAGCATGAATGGCAAAGCTCTGGCAAGACCATAATCCTGTCCCCCAGCTTTAGCACCGCATTGAACCTACATACTTGGGAGCACTTTCCGCAAAGCGTGCAAGCTTGCTTCTCCCACTGGGGCACCATTCTCCCCATTTGGGTTTCTTCCTTTAGCTCACCCTTGATGAATAACGAGCTGTTTGGCTCTTCCACATCCAGATCAAGCAGCAGCACCCGTTTGGTATCCGAAGCCACCATGGCAAGGTTCACGGCAAGGGTGGTTTTTCCGGTTCCTCCTTTACCGCTGGCAATAGCTATTCTCATCTAATGATCGCAGCGATTGTCCCCGGACTCCAGTTTTCCGGATATGTAGCTTTCCACCAGTTCAGTGAGTGGTGCTTGTGGAACGCCGATCACTACTTTGATTCCGTTTTCGCACATCAGGTCCTGAGCTTTTATACCCATGCCTCCTGCGATTACCACGTTGCAGCCAAGTTCGTGTAAGAATCTGGGATGCGAGCCGGGTTCATGCACTGGCGGGTCTATTATTTCTTGTTTTACTATCTTTGAGCCTTCCACCGTAAAAATTGCAAAGGTTTCGCAGTGCCCGAAGTGTGAACTCAATTCGTTGTTTGTCAATGGGATGGCTATTTTCATGTTTGCTCCTTTATCTATTTTCCAATTTGGCTATCGCAACTTCAGCCGCTTTGATCAGAACATATTTGGTGGGTGCAGTGGTAAGCAAGGGATGGGTTCCTATTTGATAAGACACCAGTTCATACACTGTTACGCCTTTTTGAATCGCAAGCCCGATTATATTGATGATCTCTCCGGCAGACTTTTTCCCAAACACTTCACCACCGATTATTGTTCCTGTGCCGGGGGATACGATCAGGCATATCCAGAGTTTCGAGGCATCGCTGATGGCTTCGGGATGCCGGTCCACATCTTCAAAACTGCCAAAAACATAGTCAATACCAGCTTCTTCCGCCACTTGCTGGATAGCTCCGGCTGAGGCAAACACCTTGCCCCCTATCTCTGTGGAAAAAACGGACAAAGTTCCTGAGAAGTTCCTGATCAGATTGATCCCAAAGAGGTTATAGCCCAATATACGTGCTTCTGCGGTAGCAGTGGAAGCCAGCATGATATTGTCTTCCCTGCCTGTGATAAAACCGATGGATTCGGAGCAATCGCCCACGGCATAAACGTCCTTTTCTGCAGTCCGCATATAGTTATCCCGTTTGATGGCACCGTTTTTGTTCACCGCCAGGCCTGCTGATTTTGCCAGCTCGGTATTTGGGGTATAGCCTATGGAATTGATCACCAAATCTGCCTTCAGGGCTGTTCCGTCAGAGAGCAGCACTCCATTTGCCTTGCCATCCTTGCCTGTGATTTCCGTTACTTTAATGCCGGTTCGCAGGTCTATGCCCAATTCTCGGATGCTTACATCAGCAAGCGTAGTTAGTTTTTCAGAAAAGGCTGCTGACAGACAATGCTCTCTCATCTCGATCAAATGGATCTGCTTATCTTTATGTTTGGCAAGCTGTTCGGCAACTTCCACCCCGATAAAGCCACCCCCAATTATCACGATTTCCTTGGCGGCATCAGTTTTCGCTTTCAGTGCGGCTATGTAGTTGTAAGACTTGCGGATATACTCCACATTTTGCAAGTCGTAACCTTTGATGAACTTCGGTACAATGGGCAGTGAACCAGTTGCAAAAACCAGCTTGTCATAGCCAAATTCCTTGCCGTCAGCCGTTTTAAGCTGTTTACTTTGCAAATCCACTTCGGTCACCTTGTCAACTATCACTTCTCCACCCGCTGCAACAAAAGGTGCAGGACCCATCATATTCTTGGACACATCATCCAGATCGTGAAACACATAGGGTATCCCACACGGAACCAAGCCTTTCTCCTCTTCTTTCACCATCAGAAAGCTTTTTTGCGGATTCTGCTTTTTTGCCGTTAAACCGGTTATGATAGCGGATGGACCTCCCCCAATAATGATTACGTCGTAGCTTTTCATGTTTTCTCCTTGATTTATCGACAGCGGTTGCAACGCCGGCAACCACGCATAAAACATTCGCTCAGGCTGATTACTTTTTGCGAACCGCACTGCGGGCAAGCCGTAATCTGGCTGTCCTGAACTGGTTGGTTGAATTTCGCCTGACAAGCTTCACAGTAGAAGTGTACCCCACTTAACTGAATTTCACCCCCCTCGATCAGGAAGCTTCGTCCCTCCACCAAAGCGGTGGCAAGCTTCTTGCGTGCCTGCTCGTAGATACGGGTGACCGTGGGACGGGACACCCCCATTTTTTCTGCAGCCTGTTCATGGGTCAGGTTCTCGTAATCCATCAGCCGGATTGCTTCATATTCTTCCAGTTGCATCACTACTGCAGAACGGTAATTGGGACGCATCCAAAGGGGACGGAAGCCCTTTACTGCCGGCAGTTCCTGCAAGGTTCTCAGTGCCTTTATGCGTGGCATGACTGCTCCTGTTTATACATGTTTTCTGTTCGGTTCAAATGAACTTATGTTCAATAAAACTTACCC
>CAZNGW010000030.1:0-15607 GCA_964572925.1 uncultured Candidatus Cloacimonas sp.
CCCCCTTTCCTATAAACAAGGCTTGAAACGTTAGTGAGGATAAGATGACCGAGGATGAGGTCAAGACCCGAGCGTACATTTCCACTAAACACATCATTATTATTAACTGCAGAATCATTGAGGAAGGCTTTTACCTTTCTATATCATGCAAAGAAATCTATGGCTCATGATAATCAGAACTAATCTAGAAGTTTATCATATTCCCATATTCCAGTTATCTGACATTTCAATAATACATTAGGATGAGACTATAGAATCCAGAGTGGTGAACATGGAAGTATGATAAAAGCTGGAGAACTGGTTCTAAGTTGTTGGCTTAGTTGGCAAAATTTGGATACGATTCATAACCAGTGTCACAGAATTACCCTTAGATTGTCTTCATATTTCCTAAAAATTGCCCTTAGTTTGTGTCATGAAATGCAGAAAATTGCCTTGACACATTTAGCACGTCAGTTTTTATGTGCATGTAAGCCAACATATTGGGAGATAAAATATGATAAACCGAGCTATTGAACAAGATTTACTGCGCTGGAAAAATGATAAGCAGCGCAAACCTTTGATTCTCAGAGGAGCGAGACAGGTTGGTAAAACAACAGCAGTGAAAATCTTTGCTCAGAGCTTTCCGATATTTCTTTATGTGAACCTCGATTTAGAGTCAGACCGTCAGCTTTTCGAAAGTGAGTTGAATATACATGATCTTTTGCAGATTATCTGTTTGCGTTTATCTCAGCCTATTATACCTGAGCAGAGTTTGTTATTTATCGATGAGATCCAGTTTAGCCCTCTGGCGATCAAAATGCTCCGTTATTTCTATGAGGAGATCCCTGAACTGGCGGTAATCGCAGCAGGATCTTTGCTGGAAGCGGTTGTAGGCGATGAGCATCAGAGCTTTCCGGTAGGTAGAGTTGAAAACCTATGGATTCATCCTTTGAGTTACGAAGAATATCTTGGTGCCATCGGCAGAAATGATTTGCAGCAGGGATACAACACTATTCCAGCTACAATGCCTTTTATTACCGAACTTAATCGCCATTTCAAAGTTTATTCTATGCTTGGAGGTATGCCGGAGGCGGTTGCAAAATACATTGAGTACTCAGACATAGTAAGGGTGAACCGAGTCTTTGAATCATTGATTAGAGCATATATGGAAGATGTTGATAAATATGCCAGTGACAAAGTGCTTGCCAGGGCACTTGTTCATATCCTTGGCACAGCCCCGATTGAAGCTGGAAAACGGATAACCCTTGAGGGTTTTGGCTCTTCGGGATATAAGGCATTGATTATCAAAGAGGCTTTTAACAAGTTGCAAAAAGCTCAGTTACTGAAACTGTATTATCCCCTGACTTCGGTAGTATTGCCATGTATCCCGAACTATCGCCGCAAACCGAGACTGCAAATGCTCGATACCGGACTGCTGAATTACCAGCTAGGAATCCAGGAAGAATACTATTTAGCCCCCAATCTGGAATCAGTCTATAGGGGACTGATGATTCAGCATATTGTGGGGCAGGAGCTTGAGACGCTTTGGAGTTCTACAGTCTCCAGACTGGGGTTTTGGGTTAGGGAAAAGCATCAATCCTCTGCAGAGGTTGATTATGTAATTCCGCACCGGGGAAAGCTGTTACCCATTGAAGTGAAATCAGGCAAAACCGGTTCCTTGCGTTCTCTGATCCAGTTTATGCTTATTGCGGATCATGATATGGCTGTGAGGATCTATGAAGGAAGTTTGAGGGTTGACAAAGTGCCTCTTCCGGATGGTAGAAGTTTTAGACTATTGAATCTGCCTTTGTGCTTGTGTGCAAAAGTCCTAAACTATGTCGATTATTTTCTGGGTGACGAGCGAAAATAGGCAATCCCCTAATAACCACTCCTCTTCGTATAGAAATGAGGTAAATAGAGTCATCTCCATCTGGTAAGCCTTACTGGTGATGCTGAGATAGAAAGTCATGTCTCATTTTGTTACAATAGAGCATGTAAAAAAACAGAACAGAAAGCGTCAAGATATACATTTCTATATTTAGAGGCAAAAATTAGACTGCGATCAAGCCAATATCGCTTCAGGTAATGTACAATAGACTATGTGTAGAAACGTACATTTTCCAATCAAATCCGGACTTTTCGGACAATTTTCGGACAAATTCTCAGTAACAGAGTCAAGTGTTTTTTTGATTGCATTCCTCTTTTGTACCATTCTCTTCATACGATAACACAAGCGTAATTTCTTGAATGATATATGAATACAGTGCGATGATCAGATATGGCTTGACATAAAAGGCACTTACAAATACGTGAACTACAGATAGTGCATCTTTAGCTCAGTTGGTAGAGCAACTGACTCTTAATCAGTGGGTCCGGGGTTCGAATCCCCGAAGATGTACCAGTTTTTTGTAAAGAAGCGGTAATTTGCCCTTTGCTCCGCTATAAAATGTGCTAAAGTGCGGTATTGATTATGCCGGCTTTAGCAGCCGGCTTTTTTATTTAGTATAGAATCAAGGAGAATAGACAATGACAGCCTTACATGCTCTCGACAAACCGGACCGCAGTGGATATATCTTCACTTCGGAATCCGTTTCGGAAGGCCATCCCGACAAAGTATGCGACCAGATTTCGGATGCTATCCTGGATGCCCATCTGGCTTTTGATCCACGTTCCCGGGTGGCCTGTGAAACCCTGGCCACAGAAAACAGGGTGATCCTTTCCGGGGAAATAGCTTCCCAGGCCTCTATCGAAGTGGAACCTTTGGTCCGCCAGGTAATTGAACAAATCGGCTATGTGCATCCCGGTAAGGGGTTTGACACTAACTGCATTATAGATAACTATTTGCACTCTCAGGAAACCGCGCTGAACGAAAATAAGGGTGCCGGCGACCAAGGACTGATGTTTGGATATGCCTGCTCGCAAACCAAGAACCTGATGCCCGTTCCGATCGAACTGGCTCACAAGCTGCTTTTCCACCTGGCCAGGGTTCGGAAAAGCGGTGAGCTAAAGTGTTTGCTGCCCGATGCTAAAAGCCAGGTTTCGATGCACTACATTGGCCGCAAGGCGGTAGATCTGAAAACCCTGGTGATCTCCACCCACCATCAACCGCTTAGCTCACAAGATTTTGACGAGTTGAAACAACAGATAAACCAGCTTGTGATCTTGCCAAGCATTGCCGAGATCGAGGATGAAAGCAAAGGCTTTTTCGAGACCAAGAACTGCGAAATCAAGATAAACCCTCTTGGTATGTGGGTGGATGGCGGTCCTGCTGCCGACACCGGACTTACGGGTCGTAAGATCATCGTGGATACCTATGGCGGTTGGGCTCAGCATGGGGGAGGCGCTTTTTCCGGAAAGGACGCCACCAAGGTGGATCGCAGCGCTGCCTACATGGCCAGACATATTGCCAAAAGTGTGGTTGCCAGCGGATTGGCAGCCGAATGCCTGATCCAGTTCAGCTTCGTGATTGGCGAGCACAAACCGGTTTCGCTGATGGTTGATACTTTCGGTAGCGGTAAGGAAAGCGACACCGAGATCGAAAGGCTGATTCATAAGAACTTTGACTTGACAGTGATGGGCATCATCGATTACCTTGACCTGCGTAAACCCATCTACCTGCCCACAGCGGCTTACGGACACTTTGGACGTGAGAGTTTCAGCTGGGAACGGGTCAAGCACATTAGCCGTTAAAATATTGATATGAATGCACTCTACGAAAGCCTGAAAGAGATAAGGGGATTCTTTCTGATCGCCGGACCCTGCGTGGTGGAAGAAGATTCCATTATGCAGAATACGGCTGCTGTTCTGAAACAACTTTGCGCAGCCCGTGGAATTCCGCTTATCTATAAGGCGTCCTACAAAAAGGCCAACCGCAGCAGCGGAGATTCCTATTCCGGATTGGGAATTCAGGAAGGGCTGAAAGCGTTGCAGAAGATCGGCAGCGAATTTGAACTACCCCTGATCACCGATGTGCATGAAACAATTGAGGTTGGCGCAGTGGCAGAAGTCTGTGACATTTTACAGATACCAGCTTTCCTTTCCCGTCAGACGGACTTGATAAAAGCATGCGCTCAAACGGGAAAGATCGTGAACATCAAAAAAGGGCAGTTTATGGCGCCTGAAGATATGTTGAGTGCAGCGGAAAAAGCAAGATCAGAAGGTAATGACAGGTTGCTGCTAACCGAACGCGGAAGCAGCTTTGGCTATCACAATCTGGTGGTTGATTTCAGGGGTTTTGCGATCATGCAGGCTTTTGGCTGGCCAGTTGTATATGACGTAACCCATTCACTGCAAAGGCCATCCCAAGGTAAAACCTCTGGTGGTGAACCAGGCTACGCAACTATGATGGCCAAGGCTTCGTTGGCTACCGGAAAGGTAAAGGGCCTGTTCATAGAGACTCATCCGCAGCCGGAAAAGGCTAAAAGCGACGCAAAAAGCATGCTTCCCCTTAGCGAAATGGAAGCTTTGCTGGATGGCTGTCTGCGGATCATTAATTGCTAACGGAGGTATCGCAGCATGGATAAAAGCTCACTCCTGAAACCTAATAAGCGAGCCGTAAACTGGGGCGCAATCAAGCTTCTGCTATTCGATTGTGATGGCGTGATCACCGATGGCCGGATCATCTATGGAAATGAAGGACAGGAGCTGAAAAATTTCCATGGTCACGACGGTATGGGATTCAATCTTTTAAAACATACTGACCTGGAATTTGGCTTCATAACCGGACGCAGCTCCGAAGCCCTCGAAAGACGCTGTCGCGACCTGAGAATTACCTTGCTTTTCCAGAACGTGGGCAACAAGCTCGAATGCCTGGACAAGCTCCTGAAAGAAAAAGGCTTGATCTACAATAATGTGGTTTTCATGGGTGATGACTGGAACGACATTCCGGTGATGCGTAAGGTTGCCTTTTCAGCTTCTCCAGCCGATGCACAACCCGATGTAGCCAAAATTGCCGATTGGGTATCCACTTTCAGAGGTGGGCACGGAGCCGTGCGCGATCTGATAAACTACGTTCTGATCCACAAAGGGATTTATGAAAAAACTGTCCTGGCTTATCTGGCCAGTATCTCTTAGCCTGCTTGCCGGTCTCGTGGCTTGCGAAAAGGTGAATCTGCAAACTTCCTCAGGCGTTCTGGAACGCGGACTGCCAGATGAAACCAGCTATAAGGTAAGCGTAACCAACTATGTGGATAACCGTTACGAATATCATCTGGAAGCTGGCAGAATAGAACGTTTCACCGATCGCAGGCTGCTATATGCTTATGGGGTTACCCTAACCACCTATGACAAGGAAAACAAGGTTAACTCTGTGATCAAGGCCGATACAACGATCGTGGACGATGCACGCAACCTTGTTCTGGCCAATGGTCATGCGAAGCTGATCTCCCCCAATGGCAGTTTAAGCACCACGAATATCGCCTGGGACCGGGCTGTGGATGAAATCACCGCACCCCAACAGGTGGTTTTAACCCGACAGGGTAACGTCTTGAGGGGTCAAAACCTGCGAACCAACAGCAAACTGAGCTTTGTTGAAATGGAAAAAGTGGCTGCTGAAGGCAGGCTCACCGAAAAGGAAATTGATTGGTGATGCTTGGTGTCTTTTCTCATTCCTGCACCCCTTTTTCCTCAATCCTGCCAAAGCAGGAATCTCCTTTTCGGGAGTGGCAATCTCCGAATTGCCACCGCGAAGGAAGCTCGCTACACAGACAAGGGACTGCGTCCCTTCTGTCAAATCGGTGTTTGGAAGCCCTACTCCTATGAGAAAGCCGGAATTTCCTTGCGGTTTCATGAGATCCCGGATCAAAGCCTGGATGAAGTCCGCTATTCTTGGAGCTCTTCTTCTTGGCATCGGCCTCTCCCTTTTTGCCGCCAAGCCTGGCACCCCTGAAAAGTTTCGTTTGATCCATGCCGACAAGCTATTCATGAGTAAAACCTACGAAGAACAAGCGTTGGAACTTAGCGGTAAAGTGCATTTCTTTTATGGCGACACAGAATTTAAAAGCGATCGTGCCCTGATTCTGGATATCAAAAAAATAGCCCGTCTTTCCGGGAATGTGGTAGTCCATAACGACAGCCTGACCCTTGTGGCCGACACTCTGGCCTATTACCGCATACCTGAACTGATGAACGCAGGTGGCAGGATTACCGCCACACATAGTAACAAAGATGGTGCTTATCGGTGGATGACAAGCGATTATGCTACCTACGATAAAAAGAATGATGTCCTGACCTGCTGGAGCAGGGTAACTTCATACGACAGAGAAGAAAACGCCACGGCCAAATGCGGTTATGCCCAATGGGACAGAGCCAGGGGCTATGCCCTGATGCTTGAGCAACCTTATCTAAGCTCAGCGAAAAACGATACGCTGAACATCACTGCTGAAAAGATGGAGTTCTTCGATGCGGACAAGAAGCTGATCGCCACCTTCAATGTGCAGGTAAACAGTCGCGACTACACAACGACCAGCGATTTCCTGATATACTTTATGGACGAGGATAAGGCTGTCTTTACCGGAGTTCCCAGATTCAATTCAGAATACGCCACGGCTACAGCCAGGGAGTTTCATCTACTGTTGGAAGAGCGAAAACTGAAAAGAGCCGAATTGATCGACTCCTGCCGGGTAGATTTTACCGAAGAAAAAGGCGGGGAACAAAAAAACCGGGTGTTCGCCGACCTGATCAGCATGGACTTTCTTGGCGATCAACTACGGCAGTTTGAAGCTGAAGGCCTGGTCAGCTACTTTTTCCAACAGGATGAGGCCCCCAAGAAGGATTTCTTTGTTAATAACGCAACTGGAGCTTATCTTAAGGCAGATTTCGACGAGAACAGCAAGCTGCAAACGATGCAGATGAAAACCGATGTGAAAGGTAAATACGTCTTTAAGCAGTAGGTTTTGAAGTAATCTGAGCTTGCATCTGACTGCGGATGAGTTCTTGCTGGCGTTTGAATTCTGCCATTTGTTCAGCGTTGAGTTTCTCAGCACCGACCATTTTCAGGTTTGTGGGATTGATATATGATTTTCCCTTTAGCAGGCCAAAGTGAAGATGGGCTCCGGTGGAACGCCCTGTAGAGCCAACCCTGCCTATGATCTGGCCTTTGCGAACACTTTGTCCCTGCCTTACACTTAGGGAAGCGAGATGAGCATATTGGGTGTTGAGCCCACTTGGGTGTTTGATCAGGATTTCATTTCCCCAGCCTCCATGGTAGCCTGCACTGCCAACCGTGCCATTGGCAACGGCATAAACAGGCGTTCCATAATGGGCTCGGTAATCTACTCCCTGGTGATTTGCCCAGCGGCCATAGAAAGGATCGAGGCGCTTGCCAAAACTGGATACCACATGCACCACCGATAATGGGAAGCCGACCCCGCTGCTGCTGTTGCTTTTACCTTCTTTATTGTAAAGGCCGTTCAGGACGGAGTTTTCTTCCTTGTCCTCATAGCGGAATAGCTCATGGGTTCCGGTTCGTTCACCGCTGTATTGCACATAAAGGATCTTTCGGCCGGGCAAAATCTCACCTTCGAAGATGCGTTCCTCCAGGAATATCCTGAAGCTATCGGCATTACGGGCATCGCGGGAGAAATTGATCTCTCCCTCCAAACCGTTGTTCACGGCTTGTTTGTCCCGTTGAGAAAGTCCCAATGCAATCAAGGAGGCATCCAGGGTTTGATTCAGCCGTCCTTCCAATATTCGTTTCTGATACTTCACCGGCAAGGCTTCCAGGGTGTAGGCAAGGGAATCTCCAATCACCTGAAAATGGTGTCGGGTGGTTTTTTCCTGGATGAACATCAGTTTGTCAATGTGCTGTTTATCCATGCTGAGCATAATTTTCAGTGTATCGCCAGGCTGCAGGGTTGTTACATCGATATAATCTCCAAAGCGAAAAGCCAGGATGGCTATCTCCTTCAAGGGCAGATTCTGCTTTGCCAGGACAGAAAAGATACTTCCTCCAGGTGGGATGGTTTCCACTATCCAGGGGTCAGGGTGGGGATTTTGCGGATTTTGCCTTGTAGAACCTGGTTCTCTGGAACTGCCAAGAATGCTAAGGACGCTGAAGACAAGCAGCAAGAGCAAGATAAGTGAGAGAAGTATATGTCTGCCCAGATTCATAGGCTGTTTTCCTTATGCGTGGTCCATTTTCATTTGTTTGGTTGCGGGTTGAGTCGCTTTACCAGGATGGTAGTGTATATGCACCTGACGCAGGCCAGTGCTGAATTTGTCCAGAAGCTTTTGTTCCACTGCGTGGGAGATGACGTGTCCGGCATCAACACTGATAGCTCCCTCTACAAATATGGACATATTTACCGTGTAATAAGGGCCAAAGCGGTGCACACCCAGTTCATCTATGCCCAGCACTCCTTCCACAGCCATTGCTTCCTCTTTCAGTTCCCTGGCAAAATCGCCGTCGGGGATACTGTCCATCAGTTCATGTGAGGTTTCCATTATGATCCCCATGCCGGTTCTGATGATGTAAACAGCCACAATGGCTCCGGCAGCGGGATCCATCCAGTAATATCCCAGACGGCCAAGGATCACGCCTATGATCACGGCCAGAGAAGCCATGATATCGTTCAAATGGTCATTGGCAAGTGCCTTCAGGGTGGGATTGCTGGTTTTGTGAACATTTCTGCGGGTATAATAGTATAGATAAATCTTTACGGCAAAGGTGATGAGGGCGATTACCAAAGCCCATACTGAAGCCGATCTGCCGGTTTCGGTATGGGAGATAAGCTCATATACTTTATTAATGGATTCCCACAGAATCGCTATGCCTGTCGTAAGAATAAAGGCACCCACCACAATAGCAGAAATTGATTCCAGTTGCCGGTGCCCATAAGGATGTTCCCGGTCAGCGGGCTTGCTGGCTTGGTGCATAAAGATCTTTACTGCAATGTAATAGACAACGTCCGAAGAAGAATTGATCCCATCCGCTAAAAGAGCGGCACTATGGCCAAAGATGCCGATACTGGTTTTGAAGATTGACAGGATAATATTTGAGAACAGCCCCAAGTTTACTGTCAGATTAGTCAGTTTGTCCCTATTGTTCATTATTCGCTTAGCTCCATTACGTCAATTACAGGTAGTCCGGGAAAATTCCGTTTTATTTCCCAAAGCAATTCATCTGAGGAGATGTCATTTTTCCCAACTCCGTGTGCATTAACGGCAATTGCCTGGATCGGAAAGGGAATCAGGCAGCTTACCTTGTGTGTAGATAACAAGCTTTCCAGATTGGTTTTATCCAGCTTCAGGCATTCTGGATGGCGGAAAATCAACTCAATCTGTTCCAGTGGGTGCGATAAATGCTGATAAACATGATCGCTGAAGGCACCAGGAATATAAATGGCTTCTGGCTTTCGTTCCAGGAAAGCGGTGATTTCTTTGTCATTTACAAACAGTGATTTGAGCCCGCTGGCAGTCCACTTGCCGTCAAACTTCAACATGATCTCCTGTCCTGAACTGAATGTGCCAATCATTTCATTATCATAATTGTATTGCTTGATTCTGGCCAGAGACATCAAACGGTTCAATTCACTGATTATCGACTGGGTGCTGCCAAAACTTGCTCCGGCGACCAGGATTATGACATCCACAGCCTTGTTCAGAACGATGGATTTCCGATCAAGTGAGCCGTCGATAAGAACTTTCTCCGCTCCCAGATTAAGTAATTGCCAGGCACAGTCCAGTTGGGCTGCAGCAGTACCGGGTCCGGTGATCTCGGTATCTAAATCGGCATCTGCCCTGGCCAGCCACAGAGACCTGTTGCCCTTATGCCATTTCACTTTGGCAAGAATGCTGATTCGTGAACCATGCCCTTCCAGAGTTTGCTGGTCGCAACAGAAAAGCGAACCGGATGGGAGTTGCACTCTTGGCTTGGGTGTTTTGAACAGCAGGTCTTCGGTTTCGCCATCCCGACCCGTGCTAAGCACACCCCAACAAATGGAATACTGCCTGATTAGAGCATTGAGGACGGTGGTTTTACCTGCATTTTTACAGATTCCGACGATCGCCACTATTTTGCCACGACCATCGGAAATCCAGGAAAACTGCACTAATGAACCTTACTGCTTGCGCCTTTGATTGCGTTTTGTCTCAGCAGGCCCAATGGAAACATTCTTACCACGCATCAGGCTCATCACACCTTCATTCGATTTGCGTTCCTCAGGGCAGAGGGCGCGGTATTGGGTATCGTCGATAGCCTTAAAACCGGGTTCTGTGTATGAAGTGATAAATCCTTCATAATTGCGTAGAACAATTCGTCCCGGCATTTGTGAAATAAGGTAATTTGGCATAACTGGGATCTTTCCGCCGCCACCAGGAGCATCAACAACGAAAGTGGGAATGCACAGACCGGAAGTGTGCCCGCGCAGGCTTTCGATGATCTCGATACCTTTTGCCACGGGGGTTCGGAAATGACCAATGCCTTCAGAGAGGTCGCATTGATAGATATAATAAGGCCGGACGCGGTTTTTTACCAGTTTGTGCAACAACGCCTTCATTACGTCCACATTGTCGTTGATGCCTTTCAGTAACACCGATTGATTGCCCAGGGGAATTCCGGATTCAGCCAGCTTGGCCAGAGCCTGGGTTGCGTCTTCACCCAGTTCATTGGGATGATTGTAATGGGTATTCAGCCAGACGAATTTGTATTTTTTCAGCACGTTCAGCAGCCCATCCGTAATCCGTTGTGGCAGTACTACAGGCAATCTTGAGCCCAGACGGACGATATCCACATGGTCTATCTGGCTCAGTTTGGACAAAATCTCTTCCAACCTTTCATCACCAAGAGTAAGGGGATCTCCACCGCTGAGGATCACATCTCGGACTTCCTTGTGTTCGCGGATATAGTCCAGAGCTTTTTCCACGTTTTCCTTGGGCATAGGGGCGTCGTTTTCGCCGGCTTTTCTACGGCGGGTGCAATGCCGGCAATACATGGCACACTGATCGGTTAGCAACAACAAAACACGATCTGGGTAGCGGTGAGTCATTCCGGGAACGGGGGCATCAGCATCTTCATGCAAAGGATCCGCCATGTCCGAGGCATCCATACTGCTTTCAGCGATTCGGGGTATTGCTTGCAGGCGCACCGGATCATTGGGATTGCTATGATCGATCAGGGAAAGATAGTGAGGAGTGATGGCCATCCGGAAAGAGAAGGCATTATCCTTGAAAACTGCATCCTCTTCAGGCTGCAGAACGATGTATTTCTTCAGCTCTTCATAGGTGGTAATACGGTTTTTGAGCTGCCAATGCCAATCGTTCCACTTCTCTGGCGTGGCAATGCTTTTAATGTCAATTATGTTAGTCATGATAGCTCCGGGATATTAGTCCGTATAGCGTTCTTTAAAAAGCTTCATCAAAGTGGGATTACGGCGTAGCAGGTCAAGCGAGATCTCGGCATGATGATGCGCATAACCGTTACCCAATATCATATCAACGTCGGCACCGATTCCTTCGGCTCCCAAAGCTGCCTTGGTGAAGGAAGTGGCCATTGAGAAAAAATAGACCAGACCACGGTCTTTGGCAGCCATAATGGTGGGAAGCTCTGTATCTTCGATGTTTACCACGTTTATCACCACATCCGCCATTTTGCCATTAGTCAGGCGGGATACTTCCCTCTGGATGGTGATGGCATCAGTAGCGCTGGCGATGATCACTTCGTGGCAACCGGTGGCTTTGCAGGTGGGAATGTAGCTTTCATTGCGAACCACGCCGAGAACTTTGCCGCTGATTCCGGCTCTTTCCCAGGCTACGGCATTGCAAAGGATGCCGCTCTTTCCGTTGGCTCCGATGATCACAACCGTATCACCGGGTTTTACCAGCCGTTCGACCTGGGCTGGTGCTCCAGCTACGTCCAGCACAGAAAGTGCCAGATTTTCGTCCATATCGTCTGGCAGTTTTGCATAGATGCCGCTGCTGAAGAGGATGGCCTGGCCTTCTATTTCCACCTGGTCTTTGTCTAAAAGGACTCTTTTTACCTGGTTTATCTTGAGGGGAGTAAGCGAAAGCGACACCAGAGAAGCTATTTTATCGCCAACCTTGATCTGCTCTTTCATTTCAAATTTATCGCCGAGGGCGGCAACTCTGCCGATCAGCATTCCACCGGATCCGGTATCTTCGTTTTTATGTTTTCCAGTGCGGGTAGTTAGGTCTATGGCATGCTCTGCAAAGGCTTTTTCAAGATCAGTGTGGCCTTGGGCGATCAGCTTGTTTTTAATCTGATGAAACGAGGCGGAATCCACATTCAGTCTGATCACGTCGATTAGCATTTCGTTGTCCCAAATCTCACTCATGTCGTTATTCAGCACTCTGGCAGGTTGAGGCAATACCCCTTGTGGTTCAACGACCCGATGGGTTCCGTATCTGCATCCGTTGGCTTTCATTTCTCCTCCCGTAGGATATCTATTTTATTGTTTTTATATGCTTTAACTATAGCTATCCAAAATTCTGGCTTCGGCTGTCTTGTCAATGCTTTTATGAAAAGAATGGGGAGGTTGGAGGGGTAGGTGTATAATTCTGAAGTTCAGTCAGTGATTTCGGTATCTTCAGGGCAATAAATATCCACGTAAATCCTCATTCACTTCACTCGGTACTGGGGCAGTCCATACTAATTAGGAGACTGGATTCAGCATCGGACGTATATCTGGGGTGTCGACTCCAGACTTCTCATAACCAATATCTTCATTACCTTATATGGCAAAGAAAATCCGTGTTTATCCGTACAGGTAAGTGTTCCTTTTCCTTTGGCATCCAATCCGTTCAACAATTTCAAATCTGAGACCTAATTTCGCACCCGCCAATTTGAACTTGACAGAATTACCAAAGGTAAAAAAGGTAATATTCAGGAGAATCCATATGATTGAAGTGCTAAATGAAAAATGTGTCGGTTGCGGAGCTTGTATTCGTGCCTGCGCTTATGATGCAATAAGAATTGAAGATAAACTTGCCATTATAGATGCTGATAAATGTGTCCTTTGCGGAGCTTGTGTATCCGCCTGTCCCTTTGATGCCATCCTGCTCAGGAAGCTGAAATCTGAAACAGTTAACAAAGCCGATTATAGCGGTATTTGGGTTTATGCCGAACAACGGGAAGGTGTGATTGCTCCGGTTTCTTTTGAGCTTTTAGGCAAAGGCCGTGAATTGTCCGATGAACTCGGTGTGGAACTTTCAGCAGTGCTGTTTGGTCACGAAATTGAAGGCCTGACAACTGAACTGATTGCCTATGGGGCTGACCAGGTGATCGTAGTGGATGATCCGGCTTTAAAACACTTCAGGGATGAACGATACAGTAAAGCGCTTACTGAGCTTGCCCTGAAGTATAAGCCTGCTATTATCCTGGCGGGGGCAACCGTGATCGGGCGTAGCTTTATACCCCGCGTAGCCATTCATCTGCATACCGGGCTTACTGCAGACTGCACTGGCCTGGCCATCGATCCAGAAAGCAGAAACCTGCTGCAAACACGTCCCGCCTTTGGCGGAAACATTATGGCCACCATTCTGACCGCCAATCACCGTCCGCAAATGGCTACTGTGCGCCATAAAGTGATGAATCCATTATCACGTGATGACAATCGCAGTGGAATTGTGCTCCAGGAGCAGATCAATTTCGATCTGGACGAGGATGATACCCTTTGGCTGGGTTTTGAGAAGGAGAAGACCACCCTGGTAAATATCACTGAGGCCAACTTGATCGTTTCTGGCGGACGTGGATTGAAAGACGCCAGGAATTTCTATCTGATCGAAGAACTGGCTGAGTCTTTGGATGGTGCGGTAGGTGCTTCCAGGGCTGCCGTGGACGCGGAATGGATTCCCTATTCACATCAGGTGGGACAAACCGGAAAAACTGTAAAACCAACCATTTACATAGCAGTCGGGATTAGCGGTGCGATTCAGCATCTGGCAGGAATGTCCAGTGCCGATTATATCGTCGCCATAAACAAGGATTCCGATGCGCCGATTTTTAAAGTGGCCGATCTGGGAGTAGTGGGTGATCTGTTTGAAATAGTTCCCAAACTAACGAAAAGGATAAAAGAACTAAGAGCATGAACATCAAGCCTTCGATCAGCGTTATCAGCCCTGATCGAGTGGAACACGGAATTGATTTGTTTCTTTCCGGGATTTTGGCGGATTCCGAGCACTTGCAACATCAGCAAAACGGTGCTGTGGCCTATGTTCCGCTGATCAATTCCCACGACCATTTGATCGGCAATTGGGTGCCCCGGGCCGGGGATAAAAGGCCCTATGCCAACTCTCATATCTGGGTGGAAGATATGAAGAATTCATTCTCCTTCCACGAACGCAATATCTTTTGGATAAATGACGGCCGATTCCATCTGAATGAACCGAATTCCTTGATTCTGGCGCAATTGGGAGCCTACAAAAGCCTCTTCAGTGGTTGCAGCATTGTGCAGGATCATGGACCTTTGCAGGAAGCCGATTATTACGAAGCTATGCCGATTATTGTCCCGAGTGCATATCGCCAATGCCATTCCATCACGCTTGGCAATTGGTGGGGAGGGGAAGAGCCGGAAAAGGAAATGCAGTTATCACATGGTAACTTGCCGTTTATCATTCACTTGGGTGAGGGCAAGGACGGAATAACCAAAGCCGAATTTGCCGAAGTGGAGAGTAGGGGTTTGCTGAAAAACAATACCCTGATGATCCATGGGATCGCCTTCAGTGAAGAGGAGATTGCCACTATCGCCAGGGTGGGGGCTTCGGTTTGCTGGTGCCCATCTTCGAATTTTTACCTGATCGGCGAAACCCTGAAGATCGACGCTGTCCTGAAACACGGTGCAAATGTATGTATCGGAACCGATTCCACTATGTCTGGCGGAATAAATCTGATCGCCGAATTTATGACCATCAAGGAGCATTATCCCTCCTTTAAAGCCAATGACCTGTTTAGAATGGTTACCCTGAACGCCGTCCAAGCCCTGAAACTACCGGAACGCTATGGCATCCTGGACGTCCAAAACAGTCAGAACCTTTTACTGGTTGACCAGGTAGAGCGTGATCCTTTTGAAAACCTGCTCACTCTGGAGGCAGCCACAATCAGGCTGTTAGTGGTGGATGGGAAACCCCGCTTTGGTGACAGTGAGTGGATGGAAATCTTAGGTTTGAATGAAGATAGCTACTGCCTGTTCAGAACCGGTACCCGCGAGAAATTCGTGATCGGCGATCCCATCGACCTCAATGACCAGATAGATAACGTTTTGGGTTATCACAAGGATTTTCCTTATCTGCCGTTTTAGTCGAGAAGTCGAGGGGTCGAGAGGTCGAGAGGATAGTGAAAAGGTGGAAAGGTGGAAAGGTGTAACGATCCTCATTCCAGCGAAAACAGGAATCTCCCAGAACTCAATTTCCCCTCATTCCAGCGAAAGCAGGAATCTCCCAGAACTCAATTTCCCCTCATTCCAGAGAAAGCAGGAATCTCCCAGAGCTCTTTTTCCCCTCATTCCTGCGAAAGCAGGAATCTCCCAGAGCTCTTTTTCCCCTCATTCCAGCGAAAGCAGGAATCTCCCAGAGCTCTTTTTCCCCTCATTCCAGAGAAAGCAGGAATCTCCCAGAGCTCTTTTTCCCCTCATTCCTGCGAAAGCAGGAATCTCCCAGAACTCTATTTCCCCTCATT
>CAZNGW010000030.1:15707-27811 GCA_964572925.1 uncultured Candidatus Cloacimonas sp.
GAAAGCAGGAATCTCCCAGAACTCTATTTCCCCTCATTCCAGAGAAAGCAGGAATCTCCCAGAACTCAATTTCCCCTCATTCCTGCGAAAGCAGGAATCTCATTCAATTGCAGGAGGTTCCTGCGTTCGCAGGAACGAGGAGTAAGGGGACATGATCGTAGATACAGGATCCAAAAACGACGAAAAAGGATGACTGACTCCTAACACCTGACTCTTATCCCCTGACACCTGAACATGGAAAAACATCTTAACATAACCGAAATCTTCTACTCGCTTCAGGGCGAATCCAGCTATGCCGGCTATCCCTGTGTGTTCATTCGATTATCCGAATGCAACCTGCGATGCAGTTATTGTGACACACAATATGCCTTCGGTAAAGGCAGGTCAATGGCGATCAGTTCAATTCTGGAAGAAGTGCAGGAATTCTGTTGTCCGCTGGTGGAGATCACCGGTGGAGAACCGCTTTATCAGGATGATGTGCTAATCCTTGGCGAAGAGCTGCTCCGGCAAAACCTGACCGTTCTGCTGGAAACCAATGGTTCGTTGTATCTGGGGGATGTTCCCAAAGAGGTAATCAAGATCGTGGATGTAAAAACTCCCGGCAGCGGACAGGGCGGTAGCTTCTTGAAGTGGAACCTGAAATATCTTCAACCCCACGATGAACTAAAATTCGTTATTACCAATTACTTAGACTACCGTTTTGCTCTTGATTTCCTCTCCGCCAATCACCCGCAAGTGGAGCAAATCCATTTTTCACCGGTGAGCAGCGTTCTGGAACCCTCGCTCCTGGCAGCCTGGATGCTTGAGGACCGGGTTAAAGCCCGTTTATCCTTGCAGCTACATCGCTTTCTCGCAATCCGATAACCACTCCATATCCACCCGTAACCCTCCCTCATGCGATAGGGGAGGGTTACGGGTGGGTAGTGCGTGACTTTCGGGTTGCGAGGAAGGAGGCAGGATGGTGTTTGGCTTAGGGGGCTTATACTACTTGCCTCTGTTAAGATTTTTTAATTTTTCTGGAAGCTGAACAAAATAATCCGTTAAGAACATCTCCAATTCTTTGGATTTGTCAATTCTACCTGCCAAAAAGTCCTTGATAACAGAGTATATATCAGGTAACCCAAATGGTACCAACTTTGAATCAATGTCAAGAAGAAGCTTTTGCAGCAATTCACTCTTGTGAACACGGGAAAAACAGGTAAGCCTTTGATTGTGCATTATCATATCGAAAATGCAGGCATCTCTCAGATAATCATCTGTTTCCAATTGCTCTTTATAGACTAGGGGAGATAGATTGCCCCAACGGAAATCCTTTGGGAAGTATCTGCGTAAGGCATTGAGATATGCGTATTTATAAAGGTTGCTCAAATGGACAGGAATCGTAACCCGTTCCTGTGGTTTGTCACTGAGGTTCCCCACCGCCTTCAAAGAATTCAAATCTCTGAAATTATGCATATATAAACCTATTTCTGAGATGGCATTATCTGAATATTTAGGAGCATATTTTTGGATGTACCCGTCGGTAGTGGGATAATCTCTTAGGATATAAGTGTCCGTTGAGTTCAGGATGCCAAATTTAAAATCCTTGATGTATTCATAGTCCATTCCCCTAAAATCCCTTATGTATAAAGCGGCGACGATGGGAAAAGGAGTTCCTTGGGTATCAGGAAACTCATTACTGGAAAAAATTACACCCTTCCTAAGCTGATACTCTAAAGTAAAACTCTTCAGCCGATTGCGAAAATTGCTTTCCTTGATGATATACGAAAGAGGATGCAGAACGCAGATTACCTCTGCATGCAGTTTGTTGAAGGCACGTAAAAAGCTGGTTCCCAGATCATTGGAACGTATATCCGGATCAATGGCAAATTCCACTGCTTGCTTGGCATTTGCGCCCTGACGTTTAACTAAGGAAGTAATATCATTATAGGGAGGATTACCTATGCAAACAAGATGATCATGTTTCGCTAAGCCAAGTTTTAGGCGTGATACATTCAATAGTGAATTATCCTGCTTAGCTTTGTGATATCCCACCGATTGCAAAAAAATGACCGCGTCGAGATCTATATCGCGGATAATTGCAGGATTTTGAGGGAAAGCATCAAGAAAAGCACCACAACCTGCTGCTAAATCCAAAACTACTGAATTAGCTTTCACATAGGGCTGGACAAGCCCTGTTACCAGCTGAACCAGATGAGGTGGAGTGTAATATTTTCCCAGATTTGATTTTAACTTATCTGGTAAGTCGGCAGTAGAGAAATGCTTTTTATAGTGTACTATCTTATCATCTAAGCAGGAGGTATTCTTTTCTATTAAGCATGGATTTGAAACTGGAATACCCATTATCACTTCACTTTGCTTTGAATTGATCTAATAATGCTGAGAATGTCTATTTCATGCTGTTCAGATGAGAGGATGAAACACTTCATCAGGCTTAGTAAAATGGCACTATTGACCTTATCGATGACGAATGTGCCCTCCTCCTTTGATTCTGCAATCCTTCCATCTAAAGACTGCCATTCTAGCAGTTCCGTGACAGGTATTGATAAAAAAAGCATAGCCTGATTGCCCACTGCCCGTTGTTTAGGTTGCACCAACAATTCAATGAAGTATCTATGAAACTGATGAACAAATATCGGTAACTCCTGATTGTAAATGCTAAATGTTAATTGTTCAAATTGTGATTTTTCCTTGAAGCTTCTCTGAGGTGGGCAGCTTAACTCAATATAATCATTTTCTCCAACTCTCTCGGCAAAGCTAATCAATTCCGACAGAACACGCTTATCTAATAGGTTCAGCTTTATCGCTGAGCATAACATATCGCTTAACTCATATAGGTATTTGAGCTGGGTTGTCCCGTCCGAAAGCTTGGTTCGGTTGAAAGAGATCTTACTCAGGCTATTTTCCATCTCCAGAGAATCATAGGCAATTTGCCATTCGATATAGCAGTCGCTTGTAAATTGTTTTTTACGTGTGGGGACAGGTTTACCGATTTCAGATATATTCGAACGCTGTTTCACACGTGCCATTCCAGTAGGCTGCGTAAGAGGCAGCTTGATTTCAAGCCTATTTGCCGATTCAGTGAAAAACACAAGACACTCCTGATAAACTCAATAAACTCATATTTTATAAATCGACTTCTTTGTCAATCTGAAAATCGTATGCTGATTCAGGAAACATAAGCTGATACACGATCTCCAATATGCTGGGCAGCACATCCCACAATTCTCTACCTTGTCTGGTGGAATTGTCTATCAACCCCCGCTGATCAGATGGATCACCTTCAGGTCTGCCCCCAATGGGATTGGAGTGCTGTCGTAGTCGTCTTTCTTAACCAACTCGTCGTTGAGCTTTATAACCAGCATTTTGAAGGTGTAGTTCATCAGGGTCAGGGCATCGCGCACCACCAAACCTTCTTTCCAGGGTAGAGTATGTCCATTTACAGTAAAAACAGGTTCATTCATAGTTTTTCACCAAAAGCTCCAAGGCCAGATTTGCCTGCAGATTAGCCACAATCGCCACCCGGGGTGCGATCGGAGAAATGCCTTCCTGCAGTTCACTTTGTCCGTCGCCAACTATATGCAGATAGCCAAAGTGCTCTATTTTAATCAGTTCTCCCTTGCCATAACCTGATAGTCCTGACGCAGCAATGATGTGTTTGTGGGGATATATTGCTGTCCAGGTTTCGATCAGCATGGTTTTCTGATCAGCGTTGTCAAAAGCTTCCAACAAAAGGTCGCAATCGCCGAACAGCTCTGGCAGGTTGGCCGGTGTAACCTTGTCGTAATGTGGAACAAGCTCTATGAAGGGATTGAAAGCCTTTAAATTTGCAGCCAAAGCCAGCACCTTTGGCAACCCTACCTGCTCCAGGACAAACTGCTGGCGGTTCAGGTTTTCCAGGCTGACTATATCAAGATCGGCAATAACCAAAGTCCCTATCCCGGCTCGGGCCAATGAAACCGCGATGTTTGAGCCCAAACCACCCGCTCCAGCTATCCCCACTCTGGCCTTTTGCCAGATGGGAAAAGCGAGTGGATCACGTTTGCGGAAGTAGAGCTCTCTATCAATCATCGCTTGATCTTTAGTTCGATGTTTGCAGTGGGATCAATGCCCTTGAGGTTATCCACAAAGGCTATTACCATGTCTTTCAAGAGTTTCTGGACGAAGGGAACGATCACTATTTCCTCGCCATTGAGGCAGAGTTGTAGTTCTGCCTGGTTATCCAGAGCGCAATCGCTGCGCTTGGCCTTACCCTGCACTATATCAGAAGCCATTTGATAACAGGTTTTCCCGCATGCGCTGCAGCAGTCAGGATCACTTAACGGTAATATTTCGAAGCTGTTAGCCAGAACGGCAGTAATAAGGCGGTCCAGATCATTTTGCAGGCAGTATACAGGTAAATCCTTGTAGCTATTCAGGTTATCGGAAATAAGGCCGGAAATGCCAAAACAGGTGTCGTCGACAAGTTCATCCAGTTGAATTGTATTCTCCGCACATACCAGCTTGGGAACAGGGGCATTTTTTAGGCCTTCGATGATCAGATAGTCTGCTTTCAGCAAGGGGATAACTTCTTTCAGTTCCAGGCTCTTGGGAAAGATTAAAGCGCTGTCGTAAAGCCCTTTGGCAAAAACCGCCTGGCTGCCTGCCTGCAGATGCAGATTGGTATTCTTGCCTTCGGTATCCGCTTTATAAGCTTCGCTGTGGATATCTTTAAACGAGACAACGGAATAGCCGCGTTTTGTGAGCTCTCTGATGAGGGCAGTGACCAAGGTGGTCTTGCCGGTGTGATGGTATCCGATTACGGCTATGGCTTTCATATCATTACATTATTTCATTTTTTAACAGGGAGATACCTGCGTTCGCAGGAATGAGGAACTAAAGTTTTTCTGTTTAACACAAGCATTCTCCTCATTCCGGGCTTGACCCGGAATCTCCTTGCCCTTGGCTACTATGCTTATCAGTGCATGACAAACAGGTAAGCAGCACCACGCAACTGGCACTTATTCCCTCTCCCTGTCCCGAAACACCCAAGCCCTCTTCGGTGGTGGCCTTCACGGAAATCTGGTCTAAGTCGCTGGAAAGGTCAACAGACAGATTCAACCGCATCGCTTCAATAAACGGACGCAGCTTTGGCGCCTGGGCACAAATGGTGCTGTCCAGATTGGCCAGCTTCCAGCCTTTGTCCAGGATCAATTCATATACTTTGCGCAGCAGGATGCGCGAATCTATATCTTTGTAGGCTATGTTGTTATCGGGAAAATGTGCTCCAATGTCTCCCAAGGCCAGAGCACCCAGAAGTGCATCAATTATGGCATGGATCAGCACATCGGCGTCGGAATGACCCAGCAAGCCTTTTTCAAAAGGGATTTCCACCCCACCCAGAAGCAGTTTCCGGCCTTCCACCAAGCGGTGTACGTCGTAACCATAACCGATTCGCAGCATGGGAGTTAGTCCACGGTTATGCTTTTTGAAACGTTTTTGGGAACGTCAGGATGCACACCGTGATCCATTACTCCCAGCCGGTCAAGCTTCTTCAGTTTGCGGATGCTCATTCTCAGCGCTAAAAGTTGCAGCACGATGGTTGCAGAAAAACAGGTCATCAGGCTGTCCCCGGTTTTGGGAAGCATGATGTAAGCCCAATGGTAATAGCCTCCTTCGTTGGGATTAGTGGAGGCGTTTTTCAATAAATTATCGTTTTCTTCAGCGATCACGTAGGTATTTGCTCCACGAATTTTATGGGTATTGATCTGGGAGATGGTCAGGTTCACATCCCTTTCTTCCGGGCCGGTAACGTAGATCAAAGGGTAATTACGATACAGAGGTTCGAAGAAATCCTGATTTTGCACCAGCTGGTTAAAGAGCTTGGTGCCATTGGGTGAAAGGTTGAAAGGCTGGTTATGGCTGAACATATAATCTGCCATGGCCTTCATTATCTCCAGGGATTCGCTGTGCTCAAGGCCATTTTCCCTGGCAAGGACATCCACTTTATCGATAGTGCCGGCAAAAAAGCGCACCAGGCTGCGAACATGTTTTACGCCAAATACGGTATTTTTACCCAGGATGGTATTGGGACCGTGCTTGAATTCCGAGGCTTCCCTGCCTTCTGCATGGTTCAAAACGGTTTCCCTGATCTTGAGAGCTCCTTCCATGGCAACGCCGGTGATCTTGGTAGCCAGAATATGCAGGGATGGCTCCATATAAATCTTGGCTGCCATGCTGTCGATCAGGTCATCGGTGTTTTCCACGGTTTGTTTGAGTAGAAAGGGAATATTAGCCAGGGATTGGTAGCGCTTTGCCAGTTCGTTTTCCTGCTGTTTTCGCAGTTCGGGGCTTAGGTCGCTGTCCAGTTCCTTCAGCTTCATCTCTGCAGTGCGAATGGCCAGATAGTAGAACAGCGTGATTTGATTCATAAAGCTTTTAGTGGCAGGTACGGCAATTTCCGGACCGCAAAGAATAGGGATCGCAACGTCGCTCTTTTCCTGCCCCAAGGTGGAATTCATGTTGTTTACCAACACCACTTTACGCACATTCAGATTGGCTGAATCTATGTCATTGAAAATATCGATAAGGTCTTTGGTTTCTCCTGATTGAGACACTCCGATGATCAGGTCGTTATCCTTGATGCAGTTTGAATATTCACCCCTGAAATCACCCGGCAAAATGGGAATAATCTCCATCTGTGCAATGGAATTGAAGAACAGGGCTGCTATCTTGGTGGCGTGGAAGCTGGTTCCACAGGCGATTGTATAGGCATTGCGATTGTTTCGGATGGTGTTTTGAACCAGGATTAGGAAGTCTTTCACACTCTTTTCGAATTCCACCACGCTCAGTTCTTCGGAAAGGGAATCCATGGCTTTGGCCAGGCTGAGTTTCTTCAGGTCGAAGTCGCCGTTCATCAGTTCCAGAAATATGTTCTTTTCATTAGAGAAGAAGTATTTTTTGTCAAAGTCTTCTTTCACAGCCACATCGAAGATCTCCCGATAGGTGCTTTGAGCGCTGGCAAAGAACTTGTTGTTAAGCTCGGAATCGCAAAGCTCAGCGAAGATACTTTGGCGCTGTTCCAAGGTTGCTGCGCTCAGGATTGCCTGCATTCTGGCAAAGATCTCGTCCTTCACCCCAGCCTGTTCCATCAGGCGTAGCATGCGTTTGCCGGTATTCGAACCGCCCTGGAAAAGCTTGATCAGTTTGCCGGTGGATTCGCTTTGGGCATAGATTTCCTGCTCCATGAAGTACTCAAATTCCGGCATGAGTTCTACATCTTCAGCCCTCAGCTTGGAATAAACGGGTTTGGAAGGAATTTTGTCGCCGGTGTGCCAAATCTCGTCAGGTTGATTCAAACGCTTGAAACGCAGCTCTTTCTGAGCATAAATCTGGTAGCAATCGGCAGTGTATTCCACGAATTCGCCTTCTCTCAAGTTTACCAGTTGTTTGGTGAAACGCAGCACCGCGGTAAGATCCGAAGAAGCCAGACAGAAGGGCATCCCTTCCAGGTTACCCACGCCAAAATACAGGCTGCTTCCTGCTTTGATCGCCCAGGAAGTTTCAGTTTCAGGATCCACGATCACGGCTGCATAGCTGCCGATCATTTTACCCGCTGTCACGATGATTGCTTGGCGCATACAAGCTTTGCGGGTTTCGGGATCGCTTGGATTGCCGGCTTTGTCCATTTCGATGTCAAAATTGTGTTCCACACTGTGCACCAGCATTTCGCCGTCGTTATCGCTTTGGATGTGGTGACCTTCGTTGATCAGGAATTGCTTCAATTCGCGGGTATTGGTAATATTGCCATTGTGTGCGCCATAGATATGGCGTTTACAGTTCACTTCATGGGGTTGGGCATTTTTCTTGTTCACAAAGCCAAAAGTAGCCCAGCGTACCTGCCCGCAAAAGATCTTGCCACTTTGCTTTTCGATACCCAGGGTTTTTACCAGCGTACTGGGAGCGCCAACGTCCTTGAGCAACACAATCTCTTTATTATCACCTTGAAACACAGCTCCAGTGCTGTCATACCCCCGGTATTCCAAAGCACGTAAAAGCTTGGAGGCATATTGACCCATGTTGATGGTAACTTTCGGCAACGCCAGTCCCAACACTCCACAGCCTACAAAAGGCAAGGGTATGGGTATGCGGATCTTCAAGTCTTCATTGCGGGAAAGGAAATGTGAAACATAAGCTAAAACTGGTGACGACATATTTATCCTCTATATCATATTCTTTTCTATAAGTTGTGAGGCAAAAAAGAGATCTGCCTCGTCTGTTACTTTCAGATTAAACTCGCTGGACAGCAAATAGCGCACCTTGATTCCCAGTCTTTCCAGCAAAGAAGCATCATCGGTACCGCTAAAGCCGTCTGCATAGGCTTCCAGATAGGCATTCAGTAAAAGGCCGTACTCAAAAACCTGAGGGGTGAAAACTTGAATCAACTGCGTACGCGGCAATGTTGCTACAGCATAATCATCTTCGATCTGCTTCACTGTGTGCTTCAATTTTGCTGCTGGGATAACCGCTTTTTCGGTTCTCACGAGCTGAAACAAATCCTCCAAAAGTTCCTGGCTTACGAAAGGTCGCACCCCATCGTGCACAGCTACGAACTTCGTTCCTTCGGGACAGCTTTGCAGCGCTCCGAACACCGAATCCTGCCGTTCAATGCCTCCCGGGATTACCAAAAATGGCTTGGCAATCTCTTCAAAGTATTGACCGATAATGGCTTCGGTATAGTCCACATCGTCTTCCGGGGCAGTGATAATAAGGTTGTCGATCAAAGGAGATATCATAAAAGGCTCGAGGCTACGGATCAAAATCGGAATCCCTCCCAGCTCGCGAAACTGCTTTTTCAGCATTCCCGGAAGACGGGTTCCGCTGCCTGCAGCAGTAACTATTGCGGTTGTAAGTCCTAGTTTATCCATGAGTAAAAAACTCCTCGGGGTTCTCGTTTAGCGGTGATTTTCTTCTCCAGATGCAATTGACGCAGTACCTTGCTGATCTCGTTTATGTGGATATCCAGCATGGCGGAAAGGTCTTCAGCTGTGGAAGGACGGCGTTTCAAGGTATTATGCAGCAAGTGGATAAGCTCTTCGTCCAGATGGCTGTCCACCGTGGAATATTTAACCTTGGAAATTATCTCCACCGGGAATGGAATTAGCTCCACAAAATATCGTTTGATTTGTTTTAGGGCTGCGATGCTCAGGGGCTTAACCCATTGCTCGGTGCCCGGTCGGTCAAGGCTGTTGAGCTGTACCAGATCGGGTTTTATCTGTTCGATGGCTTTAGCCAGGGCAGCCAGTTCGTTTTCTGTATCGTTGATGCCGGCGATCAGAAAAACTTCCAACCAGATTTTGCCATGATACTCTCTGCGAAAATCTATCAGACCCCGGATCATGTCCTCTACCTTCAAGCCGGGTCGGGGACGGTTAATTGTATCAAAAGTCAATTGGGTAGCTGCATCGAGGGATGGTAATACCATATCGCAAGGCATGGCTTCGGAGCGAACCTGAGAATCGGAAAACAAGATTCCATTGGTTAGCAGGGCAAGCTTGTAATCAGGATAAGTGGTTTTGATATAATCAACTATCTGTCCCAAAGCCAGGTTCAGGGTGGGTTCGCCGGCTCCTGAAAAGGTTATGTAATCAAGATGCGGTTTGGCTTCCAGAAAAGCATCCAGTTCATCAAGGATCTCCTGGACCGGGAAAAAGCTTTCACGCTGTGTAACCAGATGTGTAGTGCGTTGCACCTCACAGTAAACGCAGTTTAGCGGGCAGTATTTATAGGGCACCAGATCCACACCGAGAGAAATCCCCAGACGACGGGACATCACAGGCCCGAAAAGGTGTTTGTGCTTCATTTAGAAGGTGGTGCCAAACTGCAAATGCGGTTCCCAACCGCCATCATTGAGGTTGTAGGCATAGTCAAAGCCGATCAGTCCAAAAGGACTGCGAATGCGGATTCCCGCTCCCACACCCTTCTTGAAATTCATGAAGTTAAAGTCCCGCAGCTTATTATAGCTGTTTCCGGCATCGAAGAATCCAACCCCGATGATCTGGTCACCGCCAATCGGATAACCAAGCTCGGTGGAGAAAAGGATTGCTCTGGTTCCACCTCCAGAAGGGCCGATCGAGCGATCAGGAAAACCGCGGATGCCATCTGCACCGGTTCCGCCCAGATAGAATTTTTCATCGGGGGGAGCGTCCTTGGAGTCGCCAAAGGGGGTTACATAGCAAAAACGCCATTTGGTGCGCAGGATCAGCTTGGCCCATGTATCGGTATACCAGTTTACCTGTGCTATCTGTTTGAAATAGTCGAAATTACCGCCTAAGGGGCCACCAGCAACTTCCGAGAACAGGGTAAACTGACTTCCCTTGGTGGGGAAGAACACGTTATCGCGGGTATCACGGCTAATGGTGAGATTCAAGGCACTTGTATAGCGCCAGGACAGGGAATTCAGTTCCAGTAGCGTGGCATTGGCTGTGGAATCAGCCATGATGGAGGTCATGTTGGTAATGCGGTATTTCTTGGAATACAACGAATAACCCGCAACAGCACGAGTTCTGTCAATCCAGGGTAGCGACTGACCAACCCGGAGACCGGCACCACGGGTGAAAATCTCGTAGTAGAATGAACTCCAGCTCTTTTTAGTGTAGTAAAGGTTGGTGCCAAGCAGCATGTCCGTGTCGTAAAGATTGGGATTGGTAAAGGCAAATTCAAAGTTCTGGGTGCTGCCGCCAAATTCCCAGCTCAGACTGCTGCTCCAGTTATTACCGAAGAGATTGTTTTGGGACACAGAAAGCTGCCCCACAAAATTATCCTGGCTGTTATAGCCTACCCCGCCATTGGCAACTCCGCTGGATTTGTCCATTACGTCTATTTGCAGGTCAATGTCGCCTTCCTGGTTGATGGCGGTATAATCCAGCTTGATGTCCTGTTCAAAGAAACCGAGGTTATAGATGTTTTGCTGGCTCCTGACCACCTGGCTTTGGCGGAAATAATCCCCTGGGGAGATTTCCAGTTGCCTGCGAATCACTTTTTCCTTGGTTTTTTTGTTGCCGGTGATGTGAATCTGACGGATGCGGGCGCGGGTGTTTTCTTTGATGTTCAGCACCACATTCAGGGTGTCTGCCAGTTTCTGGTAGTCTGGCTGGATTTCGATGTAGATAAATCCTTCGTCGAAGTATTTGGAATATACTCCACCCAGCTGTTTGTCAAATTTTTCCTGGTCGAAAGCTTCGCCGCTTTTCAGGGTGAAGAGCTTGAGCAGGGTTTCGGTGGAAAAGTATTCATTCCCACTTGCCGAAACGCTTCCAAAATTGTATTTTATGCCCTCTTCTATGGTGATCACCAGTTCCATGTGTTTATCGCCGGTTTGTTGTAGTTCATAGGGGCCTACGTTAACATCTATAAAGCCGTTTTTCTTGTAGAAAGCGCTCAGGCTTTGCAGGTCCTTATCAAACTTTTCCTGTTCAAAGCGGCCGGAGCGGATAAAACTTGCGGCTTTGGTTTTCATCTTTTTCATCAGGGTCTTGTCGTCGAAAGATTCATTGCCCACAAAGGTGATCTGGCGGATGGAAACCCGCTTGCCTTCAGTGGCCTGGAACTTTATCCCGATCTTGTTTTTATCGCCGCGGGACTCGAAGATCTGAATCTCGGCATTGCTGAAGCCTTTTGTGTTATACTCGCTTTTCAGCTTGCGCAGAGCCTGGTTTTTTACGCCCTCACTCCAGTAGCTGCCAACCCTGATGCTTACCAGTTCGTCTATTCTTTCCCGTTTTATCGATTTGAATCCGATGAATTCAATGCTGCTTACCACGGGGTTTTCCTTCACCGTCACGATCAGGTTCACACCGGTGCGATAGGGCTCGGAGGAAATCTGGATATCCGAAAATATCCCCATTTTATACAGGTTTCGAATGGATTTGGCCACATCTTCAGAATCCAGGGAATCACCTACTCTCACGCTGAGCGCGGTGGTAACCAAGGCTGGATCTATGTTTTCAGCGCCGGAAACCTTTATCTCATATATCGTTTCCCCGATTGCATTCAGGGAGCCAAGCACGCTTGAAAGCAGCAGAATTAAGATGCTGCACCAGAAAAATCTTCGCATTTTTCCTCCA
>CAZNGW010000031.1:0-27791 GCA_964572925.1 uncultured Candidatus Cloacimonas sp.
GAATTATGGAACTTCAGGATTGACAAAAAACCCGCTTTAGGAAACGAATAATCACATGGAATTAAGTAAAAATCAGGCTCAGGAACTGGCTCTGAACAGCCAGCTCTACCGCCAGCAGGCGTTAGAAGGCAAAGCAGGTGTTCTGGATTTGATACGCCAGCTTTCTTATGTACAGATAGACACTATCAGCGTGGTGGAAAGGGCTCACCATCACACGATTTGGAGCAGGATTGAGTCCTATCGGAAAGAATGGCTGGATGATCTGTTAGCTGTGGACAGGCAGATCTATGAGCATTGGGGCCATGCCGCAAGTTATTTGCCTATGGAGAATTATCGCTATTCTCTGCCGCGTATGGAACGCTTTCCGGATACAAGTAGTTGGGAACGGCACTATTATGAAACCCATCGGAAGGTAATGGACAAGGTTCTTGACCGTATAAATGCCGAAGGCCCATTGGGAGCAAGGGATTTCGAAAACACCGGGAAACAGAAATCCACGAACGGATGGGGGACAGGTAAACCCGAAAAAATCGCTCTGGAACTACTGCTCTGGAAGGGGGAACTGATGGTCGAAAGGCGGGACAGGTTCCAGCGAATATACAATTTGCGTGAGCGCATTCTTCCAGAATGGGTGAACACCAGTTACCCCTCTGAACTGGAGATGAACCGTCATTTCATCTTGCGAGCTATTGAGGCAATGGGAATCGCAACTGCTAATGATCTCAGGAGCCACTTTATGCTGAAGCAAAGCAAAGCGTGGACTGAGGTTCTGAATAACCTGGTTGAAAATAATGAGATTGGAAAGATTCAAGTGGAGAAAGAAACAGATAGAAGCTTTATCCTGCCAGGAGCTCTTGATAGTCTGAAGGAATATGCCAGGCACCCGATTGGATTGTTCATACTCTCACCCTTCGATAATGCCACAATCCTGAGGGGAAGATTGAAAAGACTGTTTGCCTATGACTATAGTCTGGAGTGCTATGTCCCGCCCCAGAAAAGGGTTTATGGTTACTGGTGCCTTCCCTTGCTGCATGATGGACAATTCGTTGGCCGCCTGGACTGCAAGGCAAACCGGCAAAGCAAGCAAATGGAGATAATCAGCCTGCATTGGGAAGCAGGATTGGCTGATAAATCCCTGCCCAAGAAACAACTGCAAGAAGCGTTTGATAGATTTGCCGGGTTCAATGGCTGCACATCAGTCAGAATTGCTGGTCTGTAAACGGTTCTCCATTATCACGAAGGCTAGAGCATTTTCTTTTTCGTGGGACAGGCTTAGCTGGATGTTGCAGATTCCTTTTTCATCCGCAAGCTTTCTTGCCCCACCGCTCAGTTTTATATAGGGATTGCCTTTATCGTCGCTGCGGACTTCGATGTCCAGCCAGTTTACCTTACCGTCCCATCCTGTCCCCAGGGCTTTCATAACGGCTTCCTTAGCGGCAAATCGGGCTGCATAAGATTGCCAGGGACTTGCCTTACTCTGGCAATAGGCTATCTCAGCTGGTGTAAAGAGTTTATCTGCAAAGCGTTCGTTTCTTTCCAGGGCAGTCTGTATGCGCTGAACGGAAATGATGTCACATCCAATGCCGATTATCATAAGCTGTGCTTGCTTTCCAGGTTTAGAAGGGCTTGCTTGGTGTTCAAACCTCCCGCGAAGCCAGTTAGTTTGCCATTTGTGCCTATCACTCTGTGGCAGGGGACTAAAATCGGGACAGGATTGCGGTTCAGAGCCATGCCAACCGCTCTTGCCGCATTGGGTTTCCCGATGCGTTTTGCTAATTCCCCATAAGAGATAGTCTCTCCGTATGGGATCTTCATCAATTCTTCCCAAACCATAAGTTGGAAAACCGTACCCGTAGCGAAGAAAGGCAGGTCAAATTCCTTCAGCTCTCCAGAAAAATAGGCATTGAGTTGACGGAATATCTCCTTTTCCAGATCGGTTTCTATTTTGCTTGTCTTTTGGGGTGCGCAGAATCCTATCCCAATGATGGTTTCTTCTTCGAGTTCGATCATCAAGTGTATTTTGCCGCAAGGGCTGGTGTAAAAAAGTCGTTTGTCCATGGTATCCTTCTTAGGTGTCAGGTTTCAGGTGTCAGGAGTTGTCAGAGTCAGGAGTCATTTCTGCCTGGTGAATCTGCGTTTATACTACTATCTTAAAGGGCAGAAAGGACTCATGCGGTAAGGGGCGTTATGAGTGTTCGGTATTGAGAGTAAGGTTTTTAGGTCACCCTCACCCCTAACCCCTCTCCCCTCAAGGGCGAGGGGAACCACAGTTTGAAACTAACTTTGCAAGCTGCAAACCTGGTTACACATTTTCACTTTTCCACCTTTTCACCCGTTAACCTGTTAACCCGCTAACCAGTTAACCAACAAAAAGCCCCTTCCTAACAAAAGAAAGTTAAGAAGGGGCTTGGCAAACAGTAACTAAGCAGTGAATCTTCTGCGCTCTTTGATCCTGCTCGCCTTGCCGGTTGCACTGCGAAGGTAGAATAGCTTCGCTCTGCGCACCTGGCCATGGCGGACGATCTCGAGCCTGTCAATATTCGGTGAGTTTTGAGGGAAAATCCTCTCCACTCCGACGCCACTGGAAACCTTGCGGACTGTGAAGGACTTCGAAATGCCGGCACCACGTTTCTGGATCACGATGCCCTGAAACACCTGGATACGTTCTTTTCCGCCTTCTTTAATTTTATAATGGACTCTCACGGTATCACCAACGCGGTACTCCGGAAAGTCGGTTCTGATTTGGTCTCTGCCAATTTGTTGCAGAATATCCATTTGGGTTCCTCCCATATATATACTCGGAATGAGGAAACCGCTTCAGTTCAAGGGAAATAGGACTTCAAAGGCGGGTTTCTTTAACCCCAATAGTCCCTGGCTTATTAACTTTATTTGTAGGCCTTGGCCTATGTAACAAAGCCTTTCTAAGGCATGATCCTTGAACCGGGAAGCTGGTTTGGCTTCGCCATTCCTGCGTTGTATGAAAATTACTTCTTAATCAGATCAGGTCTGCGGCTGCGGGTCAGGATTCCAGATTGCTGCACTGCCCAGTTTTCGATGGTTTTATGGTTTCCCTGTTTCAAAATATCCGGTACTGGGATGTCCATGAAAGCATCTGGACGGGTATAACAGGGAAAGCCTAAGCCTTCCTTGCTGAACGAATCGCTGTAAGCGCTTTCTATATCCCCGATCACGCCTGGTTGCAAACGGCTGAGGGCATCCATGAAAACCATGGCTGGAAGTTCACCGCCGCTGAGGACAAAATCTCCCAGGGATATCTCATCCGAAATGCAGAGATCACGTGCTCTCTGATCCAGCTCTTTGTAATGACCGCAAAGCAGGACTATCCGATCGTAACCGCAATAGCTTTCCAATATTGGCTGGTTCAAAGGTCGTCCCTGAGGAGTGAAATATATCACAGGAGCGTTACCTTTTTGCAGTATACTGCTAAGTGCGTCATACACCGGTTGAGCCTGGATCACCATTCCGGCAAAACCGCCATAAGGATAGTCATCCACATTATGATGCTTGTTGGTAGTCCAATCCCGAAAATTGCTCAGCTCCACCTTAACCATTTTTTTTGCAATAGCTCTGGCGATGATGCTGCTCTGCAGGAATCCGGAAAAGGCTTCTGGAAACAGGGTAAGCACTTCAAAATGCAGGGACATGAATCCTCAATTGCTGTTGAGGGCGTAAAATGCGATCAGGTCATCGGCATTTTGCAGCTTGATGCTTTGTTCCCGTTCCAAAACCTCGGCAATGTAATAATCCACGAAAGGGATCAAATACTCGGTTCCGGTTTCACTGAGAACCTGTAAAACCTGTTGAGCTCCATTGAAGAAATAGTCTTCCACTTTTCCCAGATGGGTATCAGCGTTTATTACCGAGAAACCGAGGAGGTGATCAAGCCTATCCTCATCCTCGCCAAAATCCGCTGCGGACATGGCAATCAGCACTTCCCGACTTTTTTTCTGTTCTTCGCTTATGCCGTCTTCCAGCAACTTAATCCAGGTTTTCCTGTCTGATTCTTTTCTGTCACTTATAGTTACGTAAAACACTCTATCGCTGTTAAAGATCAAGTATATTTCTTTCAAGCCGGTAAATACACTTCTGTATTCCGGCTTGATCATCGCATGATGAAAGCCTTCAGCATCCCGACCGCCAAGTCTGCCGATTCCGACGAGTCCGGGGTATTTCATCTACTCGATTATTTCGAGTTCAGCGCGCTTTCCTTGTTTGGTGCTAACCGCGTTGATGATGGTTCGGATGGCACTGGCGGTTCTTCCGCGTTTGCCGATCACTTTTCCAATGTCCGATTTGGCTACCCGCAACTCGTAGAGGGTGATCTTGTCGCCATTAATCTCGGTGATATTCACTTCGCCGGGATCATCTACCAGAGCTTTAACCATGAATTCAATAAGATCTTTCATGAGTCACCTCAGCTTTGAGATTATTCAGCTTCTTTTGTTTCCTGTTGTTTCTTCAGTTTGCTCTCGTGCCAGATTTGCAGAATTCCGGCTTTACGCAACAGCGAACGGACGGTATCCGAAGGTTGCGCTCCCACGCCAAGCCAGTAGATGGCGCGATCCGTTTCTATGTTTATCTTGGAAGGGTTTGGTTTCGGATCATACCAACCAACGCATTCGATGTATTTCCCATCGCGTTTTACGCGCGAATCCACCGCGACAATACGGTAGAAGGGTTGATCATTCGAACCCATCCTTCTCAGTCTAAGTTTGACCATTATATCTCCTTGTCTTTATGAATAAGATTTTTCTATGTAACTACATCTTTTTCCAATGTGCTTTTTCGTCAAGGCTTTTTTTGCAGGATTCGCCCGAAGTCTTTCAGCCAGATTAGCTAATCTTTAAGGTATTGTAAAATCTCTCCTTTTTCTGGTTTGATTTTTGCATATTATGTATAGAGTTCAGGAAAGAGGAGAGAAACATGCCCAAAAAGTCGCTGCTTTTCCTGATGTGCCTGATTTCCGGATGTTTATGGGGGCTTGGCATATCAGGAAACAACCTGTTGTTGATCAATGAAATAGGTTTTACCGCCTCGCTTGAAGCAGAGCGTCGGTCAGGGAATTCTTCCCAGGAACCTATATCATTTTCCGCAAGCAGTGAAAGCTATGCAGACAGTTTGGCCATTCTATACACATCTCCGGATATGGTTCTTAGACTCTCTTTTACCAAAATGCAGGATTTGGGTCCCGGGGTTTGGCAAAGCACTGCCAGAGCGATTTTTAACACAACTCTCAAACTACGCAAATTGAACCTGGTCTTCAGTTTCGAAGATCAACCCTCGATAAGTTTCTTTTCGGGCTCAGCTGCAGTAAGAACAGCAGACACTTCCCTGAATAGAAGCATCACCCCATTCTGTGATAAAATTGTCGCCTATGCTAATTCCGCACACAAATTCTGGATCGTAGCATCCAATTATCGGGGCTGTTCTGGAGTGGAAGGTTTGCCGGTGAATCAGGTATCCCTGTATGATTATTCCCTGCACCATTTTAAGCGTTATCAACAGGGAGCAAACCAAACCTATACTCCAATGGACTGCATGCCCAGGCAAGCAGGAGACCAGTATCAATGGAGTTGGCTTTGGTTTGAATCAGAACCAGTAATGCTGGAGCTAAAACGCTGGCCTGGAGATCGAAAAGCTGCTTTGGGAATTACCAGCGATCCGGACAGCGAAACGGCAGATAAAATTCTGGCTGTGTATATGGGCAGCAACAATCCTACAAGCCAAAAGTATGGTTCACAGGGCTTTATCCCACATGGAATCCCTGTCAGTAACGGGATTTTTGGGGCAGATGAATCAATTCTTAGTAACCAGTTCAATCTCCTGATTCAATCGGGTAACAGCATTGCCTATCATACATATTCTGATCTGGAAGACCCCCAAGGCAGTAATTCTCAGGCTTTGCTGCATGATTTGCTGAAATATAACATCCGAATGTGGACTGATCACAATATTCCCCTTAATCCAGAATGTCTTGGTTATAATGGACTCGACCCAGGTTCAGTTAATTATATAGGAGACGTCATCAATCAAAGTAACATCTGTTATGCCTGGATGAACGATAACGCAGCTACCAATCCCTTCAATTCATTCGATGATCCCTGGAGGTTACCACATCTTTTATATGAGATGTCTGCCCTGTCAAAACCGGTATGGTTTTTTGGCAGAACCAAAGCCCTCACCTGGGAGTATTTGAATGGCAACGCAATGCTGGACATGAAGCACGTTCTGACCTCCGAGAATCTCGACCAATTGTTACTCGACGGGGGGTTGCACATTTCCTACACCAATCTATTTCTGAACAACGCAGCAGATCGCAATTCATTTTATATTACTACTCCTAATGGGGATTATGAGATTCGTCCCGAGGTGGAGGAAATGTTGCAGATGCTGGCACATTACCGCGATGAACATCAGCTATGGCTTGATACTCCTGAAAACATCTTCGACCGTTTGTTGGCTACAGAGGAGGTTGAAATCGATTCTGTGGATCCGATCCTGGACGAGCATTGCAGCAGGGTGATTTTAAAGAACAGATCTGAGCGGACTCTGGATGATTTCAAATTCATCCATAACGATAACTCGGTTGTCATTCCGGCTTTTACCTCCAAGGGGACCTGCGAGTTCCTGGTGAATACTTCTTCCCTCCAGGTTCCTTCAGTCCAGCAGAGTTTCTATAAACTGGCCTACAAGGACAATAACTTGTTTCTTACTAAAAGTGGGGGAGAGGTGGTTGACTTTCGTAAGCTGACCATCTATAATCTAAAAGGGCAAAAGGTATTCAGCCTTGATCAACAAATACCTGATGAAGTGGTGGACATTCCATTTCAGGGTTTTGCTTCAGGGGTATATTTTGCCACCATTGAAGCTCATGACCGCAGCATTCAAAAAGCTAAATTCATCGTTTTAAAATAGGAGAGGGGAAGATGCAGGTCAAAACTACCCTTGCTATTCTGTTCACACTGCTTTGCATCGGCTTGTCCGGTCTTCAGATAAATGGCGGAAACAGGCTAAGGATCAGTAATCTGGATTTGAGTCTTGAGCTGGTGGCCGAACAGCGGATTGGCGATTTCAGTTATTCGCCTCTCAATTTCAGTTCCCAGTCAGTGGAGTATGCCGATAGCGTGATGGTGATCTACACAAGCCAGGAAATGGATTTGAGGTTGTCTTTCTCGCCAGCTTCCAACATGGGTGAAAATGCCTGGCAGGTAATAGCTGCTGCGAGTTTTAAACAGAATATATACCTGCGTCAATTGTATCTAAACCTCAAATTCGACGATTCTAACAAGGTTACCTGGTTCAAGGGGATAGAGGCTATCGAAGAACAAGACACTGATTTAAACAGGAATCCCCTTCCCTTCACTGACAAAGTTGTCCAATACAGCAGTCCATACGGCAGTTTCTGGATTATTGCCTCTAACTATAAAGGATGTTCTGGAGTGGAGCGCTTGGGAAATAAAACCATCCGGCTCTATGATAATGGTCTGCATTTTTATCGGAGATTCCGCGAAAGTACCCAGGCAGCTGATTTACCCAGGGACACTATGTTCAAAACAGCAGGAAGCAAGCATGAATGGGGTTTCCTGCTATTTGAATCCCGTCCGTTTCTTTTGAAGATTTCACGCTGGCCAACCGGTAAACAGGCTGCACTCTGCATTACCAATGATGCAGACTCAGAAAGCCAAAACCGATTATCTGCAATTTATCTTGGCAGTACCAATCCAGACAGCCCGAAATATCTAACCACAGGTTTGATTGCGCATGGGATAAATGTTTCCAATACGGTTTTCGGGGTCAATCAGAGCTCCCTGCAAAACATCTGGCAGACCATAAAAGACGCTGGTAACAGCATTGGATATCATACTTACTCAGCTACTACTGACGCGCCAGGCACCAATGCCCAGGCTTTGCTGAACGATCTTGCTCCCTTCAACATTCGCCTGTGGGTCGACCATAATGTTCCCCAAAATCCGGAAGACCTTGCCTGGAACGGTTTGGATCCAGGTTCTGTGAACTTTGTGGCGGATGTGATCAATCAGAGTAATATTGATTATGCCTGGTTCAACGACACTCCTCCCACCAATCCGTTCAATGCCTTTGAAGATCCCTGGAGATTACCGCATTTGATTTATGAAGCTACAGCGTTAACCAGACCGGTTTGGTTTTTTGGCAGAACCAGAGCGGAGGTGTGGGAATTTACCAATGGTAATTTTGGCATCGATATGAAAAGCACCATGACTGCCCAGAATATCGAAAAATTGTTGGTGGACCGAGGATTGCATATCTCCTACACGCATTTTTCCGCAAACTGGACTACCTCCCTGCCTTATTTTGTCATAACTCCAGAGGGGTATTATGAAATTCGGGACGAAGTGGAGGAAATGTTGCAGATGCTTGCATACTACAGAGATCACCGTGGTCTATGGATAGCTACTGTGGAAAGTATTTTTGACCGGATGCTGGCAATTGAGAAGGTTGAGGTAACTTCTTATGCAGCTACCGCTCATACCAACGAGTACCTGCTTACTCTGAAAAACAATTCCGCCGTCGATATAAACGATTTCAGCTTTGTTTTCCAGGGAGTGGAGCAGAGTCTTGACCATTTTCCGGCGGGAAGCTCGGTGCAAATGCTGGTTCACAGAGAGCCCGACCAAGCCTACCAGATTCCTCCCGCCCAGTTTTCTGCCAGTTACGAGAACAATACCATTAAACTGGAGAATAAAAGCTCAAGCATGTCCCGGCAGGATGAGGTAAGGATTTACAACCTGCGGGGTCAACTGGTGAAGAATTATTTTCCTGCCGCCTATACCAAAATAGCCAGGATACCTTTTCAAGAAGCTGCTTCGGGGGTATATTTCCTTCAGGTGAAACACCAGGGACAAACAGCCTGGACAGGTAAGGTTATAGTTCTGAAGTAGTTTGGTGGCTCAAACGGGATTTTTTCATACCTGCTTTAAGCCCGGTTATAACTTCTCCGGTTCCGCTTGCTGCGGAGCATTGTTCTTCCTTCTTCCTTCCATTTTCCCAATCCGCTATCCCCGCACCATCCACCCGCAACCCTCCCTCATGCGATAGGGGAGGATTACGGGTGGGTAACCCGTGGCATTGGGGAGGTAAGGAAGGAAGCTGGACCTTTGAAGAAGGTAAAATTTCCCTACTAAAGTGAAAGCAATTTAGCCAACCAGACCTTTAAAATCAACTCATTCTGCCAAAATTCCTGCCTCGAAGCAGAATATTTTGCCTTTTCATGGACAATCGCTATCTGTATGAATATCAATCGATTGCGCATATATAGTTAAACTCGAATCTCAGCTTTGTTTCTTGCTATTCTGCCGATTGGTAACAATTTAGCGTTACAACTTCCATAATCGCAATCATCTCCGTCCCTCAGAAAAAATCCGGAAAAGCTCATTTTGAACTTGACAAGAATAACTGAATATCATATAAGCACCACAGAATCTCATAAAAACTCATAAAAACTCATGCCGGAGTATGAATAAGATGCCAAGAACTCAGGAACAGAAAGGAATATGCCTACTTGCTCAACGAAGCAGGTTTGAAAGGATGTCATAAATGTCTGGTGATTTTTTTGGATTTTTCGAGAATTCGGTTCATAAGCAGCGGGTAATCATCCCAGCCGTTTTCAAGAAAAAATTCTCGCAGGAAGCTGGAAAATCCGTGATCGTTACCTTGGGGCCAAACGACACCATCGCCATTTATCCGATCGACAACTGGCGCTCCACCCTGGAAAGGCTGAAAAGCGGTGACGATCATAGCAAACAGCTCCGCACCCAGCTTATCGACTTTGCCATGATGGAACAGGATCTGGAAGGTCCCGGCAGAGTGAAAATCCACGAAATGCTGCTCTCAGAAGTCGGAATTACCGACAGTGTGATTATCAAAGGGGAAGGGCACTATATCTCTCTGTGGAATCCTCAGATTTATCATCAGGTGCGAGCCAATAAACTGGCAAAACACCGGAAACATTTCACTTCGGACGATTATCAGCAATGAGCGAATACCACGTCCCGGTTATGGTGCAGGAAAGCATCCGGCTTTTGAATCTGAAAGCTGGCGGTATCTACGTGGATGCCACAACCGGAGGCGGGGGTCACTCTCTGGCAATGTTGAAGGCTGTTCCCGGGATCAGGCTGTTTTGTTTTGACCAGGATGAGGAAGCTCTTGCAGAAGCAGAGCAAACCCTGAATGGATATCCTGGAGTGGAACTAATTCAGGCTAATTTCACTGCTTTCAGAACCGAACTTGCTTTACGCAAAATCAAAGGAATAGACGGAATTCTGTTTGATCTTGGCGTATCCTCGCATCAGCTCGATTGCAGAGAACGGGGTTTCAGTTTTGACCGCAATGCTCCTTTGGACATGCGCATGGACCAGGGCAAAGATTATAGTGCCTTCAATGCAGTCAATGAACTCAAGGAAGCCGAACTTACGGTAATACTCAGAGAATTTGGCGAAGAACCTGCCGCCAGGAAAATCGCCAGAGCCATTGCCAATGCGCCAAAGCCTTTGGAAACCACTGGCGATCTGGCAAGGGTAATCGAAACTGTTGTGGGAGCGGGCTCGAAAGAATCCTTAAAAACCAAGGTTAGGGTTTTTCAGGCTCTCAGAATTCAGGTGAATGATGAACTGACATCTTTGTCCAGGGGTATGACAGATGCCATCAACCTGCTTTTTCCGGAAGGCAGGATCGTGGTGCTTAGTTATCATTCGCTGGAAGACAGAATCGTTAAACAGGCTTTCCGATTGGCCGAGCAACAATGTATCTGTCCGCCGGCCATCATCAAATGTGTTTGCGACCATCGTCGTCAACTGAAGGTTCTTACCAGGAATCCGCTGACGGCTTCCGAGGATGAGCTTGTCCTCAATCCGCGATCTCGCAGTGCAAAACTGCGGGCAGCGGAAAAAACCGGCAATGAGGCAGGCAACAACAACCGCTACCCTAAAAGGGTAAAGGGACAGGGGGAAAAATGAGAGGAAGGATAATGCTTCTGGTGGCACTGTTTGGGCTGGCTGTTTTTTTCAATTTTTTCAACAACAACCGCGTGGTGCAGTACACCCGTAAACTGTCATCCTATGAAAAAACCTTCAATGCGGAAAAGAACATCAATACTGAATTACTGGTGGAACTGGATGATCTGCGTAGCGGTCGCCACATTGCCTCTTTGGTGAGAGTGGAATTGAGTAATTTTATTCCCGATCAGGAAGCCGGTAAGGTAATCTACGTCCATGAACCCTCGCCCAAACAGGAAAAAGGCCGTTATTGCATAATCGACTTGATCGCCTCCAAGGCAGAAGCTAAAAACGTTCAGATTCTGCTTGATTGACATGAAATCTCGTTTCTATTTCCTGATCTTTATTTTTGGAGTGGTCTCCCTCACCTGGGTCGCCTACCTGTTTAGCATTCAAATGCTTGATCCCTTCAATTTTGCCGGTGCCAGAAGGGTTCGTTATATTCCAAATAAGGAGATATTGATTCCCCGACGGGGTGCCATTCTGGATGCCAAGGGCAATCTTCTGGTAAGCTCCGTAAGCTACTACCAGGTAGATATTGACAGGGCTGCAGTGGTTGCGCGTGCCAAGCGAGATGGCAAAAATCCTGATGAAAGCTTCAATGAGATCGCCAAGGTTATCGCATCCCACACCTCACTGAGCCTGGAAGCTATTCTGAAGCGTCTTAATCTGGGAAATAAAAACAGCTCCATTCAAATATCCAACAAAATCAGCGAAGCCGAACTGGATAAGATAATACGTGATTTTAAGGCTAAAGACCTGCCAGGTTTATCTCACAGTTTTGCCTCCATGAAGCGGATTTACTCAAAGGATATCCTGGCAGCCAGAGTGCTGGGTTCAGTGCGCGAAGTTTCCGATGGCTATGATCTTGCAACCGATAGCAAATCACTATATAAACTATCTGGAATCTGTGGGATAGAATCCACCTACGATAAACTGCTGTCTGGAGAATATGGCTGGCGGGAAGTGGTGCTTGATGCCAATCGGCAAAGGGTCCCTTATCCCGATCTTCACGAAAAGAAGCCTGAGAATGGTAAAAACATCTGGATGACCATAGATGCCAATATTCAGGAGATTGTGGAAAACGCCCTCTACGAAGGACTTGTGAAGTATAGTGCCGCCAATGCCGGAGCAGTGGTAATGGATCCTAAAACTGGCAGAATACTGGCCATGGCAGGAGTTTCCAAAGAAGATAAAACCGACGATCCCGGTATGGTGCGGGTGAAATCCAATATACCGGTAAGCTTTATGTTTGAACCGGGCTCGACCATGAAACCCTTGACGATGCTTGTCGCCGTGGAAAATAAACTGGTGCGTCCAACCGAACGAATCACCAGCGGAAGGTATCAGATCGGCCGCAGGGTTATTTCGGATACACATAATTATGGAGACATCACACCCCGCGAAATCATTGTTAAATCAAGTAATGTGGGTATTGCCAAAATTGCGGAACGTATAGGTTCGGTTAAGCTATATGAAAAATTCATCTCATTCGGGTTTGGCCAAAAATCTGCGTTAAACCTCTTTGGCGAATCCAGTGGAATCTTTGCCAAGCTTCAGAATTGGGATGGCTATACCCTGCATTCGGTATCCTTTGGCCAGGCCATCTCCACCACCGCTATTCAGCTTGCCACAGCCTATAGTGCCATTGCCAATGGCGGAAAGCTGATGAAACCGATCATCGTGGACTCGATCCGGGATGACAAAGGCAAGATTGTTGAGCAGTTTGAACCGACTGTGCTGAGAAATGTTTCCACTCCAGCCGCTACAGATACCTTGAGATCTTACATCCAGGGTGTGGTGGATTATGGCACAGCCCGGCATATAAAAATGGACTATATCCGACTGGGCGGAAAAACCGGAACTGCACAAAAAAACGTGATCGGAACCCGCGGCTATAGCAGTGGCAAATACAATTCGGTATTTGTTGGCATGTTCCCGATTGAAGACCCACAGATGGTGATTGTAGTTTTTTATGACGAGCCGGCTTATGGATTCCACTATGGCAGCACCAGCAGCGCTCCCACCTTCAAGAAAATAGTGGAAAATATCCTGTTTATGCCGGATTGCAGGATTCTGCCTTATAATGACAGATTGATGCAGACATCCCTTTCCATGCCAAAGCTGACCGGAATGTCGTTGTATCAGGCCGAAAACACCCTTACCCGTTATGGTTTCCTATATAAGGTGGAAGGGCCTGATTCGGCTTCGGTGGTGATCGACCAATTCCCCAAAGAGGGGGTTAGTGTGGATCGCAGCCACCCGATAACTCTCAAGATTGGGAAAAGCACCCAGAAGAACCAAATGGTTATTCAAGCCGGAAGCATGCCCAATCTTGTAGGTCTCACATTGCGGGAAGCTATGAAAAGAGCAGCTTCTGAAGGTGTGGCTATCAAAATAACTGGTTCCGGGATTGTCCGAAGCCAGAGCATTCTTCCTGGCAGCAGGATTATCAAAGGCAGTTCTTGCATTCTGGAGGCCTCTCTGTGATAATGCGGATCAGGCAGGCCCTGCAGGAACATGAGTTGCTGCTGGCGGACTACAGACTTGATATGCTTGCCAATTGGCAGGGTGGGGTGCAAACCGATCACCGCTTGCTAAAGCAGGACGACGTTTTTGTATGTATCAAGGGCGAGAGCTTTGATGGTCACAGCGTGATAGATACAGCTCTTAAAATGGGGGCTGTTTGCATCGTAAGTCAGAATCAGCCTTCGGGTTCTTACCCGGCTTTCTGGGTAAAGGATACCCGCAAGGCAGCGGCTGTGATTGCAAGAATAGTCATGCTGCCAGAAAGGCTTCCCTACACCTTAATTGGGATTACCGGTACCAACGGAAAAACCACTACCAGCCTGATAATCTATCAGGCTTTACGGAATCTGGGATTCAAATGTGGATGGATCGGCACCCTGGGCTACTATATTGAGGATGATCAATATCAAACAAAGCATACCACTCCCGACATAGTTCAGCTTAACGGCATATTTGCCCAGATGGTTCAGCGGGGATGCCGTTACGTGGTGATGGAGGTCTCATCTCACGCTTTGAGTCTTGATCGGGTATATGGAGTTCAGTTCGACTATTGTTTGTTCAGCAATCTCACGCGTGACCATCTTGATTTCCATGGCGATATGAGTTCTTACGCTGAGGCAAAGTATTCGTTTTTTAACACCGCAGTCATTAATGGTGCAACTTCAGTGATCAACATTGAAGATAGTTTTGGCAGAGAGATTGTTGAGCGTTTGAGGTCTGCCCAAGCCAAGTGCTTATCAGTCGGTTTTGGGGAAGCAGATTACCGGATCGAAGCAGTAAACAACACACTTTTTGGTAGCAGTTTTGAGCTTGCCGTCAAAGCATCCATTGCAAATTCAGCAATTAGGATGCAAATCGCAAGCAGGTTGATCGGCAGATTTAACATTTTCAATCTTGCCTTGATGGTCACTACTTTACATTCACTTGGTTTCGTTCCTCAGGATATCGAAAAAGCAACCCTTTGTATAAATCCTGTTAAGGGTCGCCTCGAAAGCATCGATAACCCGCATGGGATAGGGGTTTATGTTGATTATGCCCACACCCCCGATGCTGTGGAAAATCTCTTAAAATCAGTTTCCGAGCTCCCACATCAGCGGATTCTTTGCCTGCTTGGGGCAGGTGGAGACAGGGATAGGGGCAAGCGTCCCCTAATGTTGCGTTCTGCTTTGAATTACAGCGATGCGGTGATCGTTACTGATGATAATCCCCGTAATGAAAATCCAGATAAAATCATCAAGGATATAGTGGAGAACTGCGATCTGCGTTTGCCCTGGTGGATAATCCGCGATCGCTGGGAGGCAATTGAAGCCATTCTCAGGCTGGCGCTGCCTGGAGACATCGTTTTGCTCTGTGGCAAGGGACATGAAGACTATCAGGAAATAGAAGGTGTAAGGCACTATTTCTCCGATGCAGAACGGGCATCTTCAGTTCTAAAGAATTGGACTTCTGAACTTGAAAAAGCCCCCGATGAACTGGTCCTGCCCTTGGATGAAACCATGCTGAATATTCTGTTCAGGCCAGGCTGGAATCCTGATGAAAAGGGATACCGCCCTCCAAAGAGCTTCAGGTTTCTTTCCACTGATAGCCGCAGCTTAAAATCTAATAGCCTTTTCGTAGCCTTGAAGGGTGAGAATTTTGATGGGCACAGTTATCTGGATGCCGTACTGAAAGACTCTGCTAATTCTGCCCTTAGCGAAATTGAATATTCGGCGACGGGGATATACAAGACAGAAAACAATGTTCAGGCTATGAGTCTGATCTGCTCAAAATACTTGCAAATGTTTGCTTCAAAGCGGATTGCAATAACTGGAAGCACTGGTAAAACCACTACCAAAGAGCTCTTGGCAGGCATACTGCAAAATTCCGCCCCCATTCTGAAAACCCTGGCAAACGAAAACAATCAGATTGGGGTGTGTAAAACTATCCTAAGAATACTTCCAAAGCACGTTTATTCAGTGTTTGAACTTGGTACCAACCATTTCGGTGAGATCGCAGCGATGGCGGAAACCATGAATCCTGATTATGCTATTATACTCAATATTGGTCCGTCACATCTTGAATTCTTCGGCGATGAAGATGGAGTATTCAAAGAAAAAACAGACCTCTTTAAAAGACCTTTGGCCGTAAGGCTCTATCCTGGTGATGACTCACGTTTTGCAAGCTTCAGTCAAGCAGGTTTGGGAATAGGGTTCAGTGAGAATTGTGACTACCAGATAGTCGATAACAAGCTTAACAGTGATGGCCAGAGCTTTACTATGGCTGGCAGGGAGTGGACGCTTCCTTACGGCGCACCACATTATACTATCAATGCCGCATTTGCTGTTGCTATGGCCCGAGAGCTGCATCTGGATGATGAGCTTATCCAAAAAGGTTTGTCATTTCCCTTGCAGCTTGGCCTAAGAATGAAGATCGAAAACAGGGGAACGGGTCTTTTACTGCTGGATTGCTACAATGCCAATCCCGATTCGATGCAGAATGCTCTGGAATATTGGAAGTCCATTCATCCTGAGAAAGCTCACATAGCTATTTTGGGTGATATGTTGGAGTTGGGTGAAAGCTCTATTATGTATCATTCGATGATCGGCGCCATGTTGTCGGAAATGCAGGGGGTCAGTTTAATCACGGTTGGCAATTTCTCCAGTCAGTTTCATGGTGCAGATTCCCAAATAATCAATCATTTCGGGACTGCCGAAGAGCTTGTTCATTCTGGTCTGCTTTCAGGATTATCAATGGATGCGGTTATTCTTGTTAAAGCCTCGCACGGAATCCATCTGGAACGCATTATTCCAAGCTTAGGGGGAGGGATTTAATGTTCTATCACCTGCTGTTTCCACTTGCCAAATACAGCATTTTGTTCAACGTGTTTCGCTATGTTACCTTCCGATCAATAGGAGCTTTCATCACTTCGCTGGTGATTTCACTAATGGTTGGCCCGGCCTTTATCCGATTGCTCCGAAGCAAATCTGCTGTAGAGACCATAGATGAGGACTTGCCGGAAAAGCACCGCCTGAAACAAGGAACTCCCACGATGGGCGGATTGATCATTCTTGTTTCGTTGCTGATCTCCTCTTTGCTATGGAACATTCTAACCAATTCAGCGATTCTTATGATGTATCTTACTACTGTTTGGTTGGGAATACTTGGTTTTCTGGATGATTATCTTAAGAATTTTGTGAAAGCTAAGAAAGGCTTAATTCCTCGTTATAAACTTTGGGGACAGATCTCGGTGGGACTAATTCTCACTATGGCGATATACTACAGTAGTAGTGCATCGGACAATATCACTGCGCTGCAAATCCCCTTTTTCAAAAATACCTATATCGATCTGGGCTGGTTCTTCATTCCCTTTGTGGTGTTTCTGATAACCGGCTCTTCCAATGCCGTTAATCTTACCGATGGGCTGGATGGGCTGGCTGCCGGAACCATGGCTTTTACAGCTCTGGGTTTGGGAGTGATGAGCTATTTGAAAGGCAACTACATCGCTGCAGAATATCTGAATCTCGAATTCATCCACAATGCAGGTGAACTTACTGTCTTCATCAGCGCGTTAATCGGGACCCTGATCGGCTTCCTATGGTTCAATAGCTATCCAGCGCAAGTATTTATGGGGGATACGGGTTCTCTGACTCTGGGTGGCATCATGGCGGTTATCTCAGTTCTTCTGAAAGAACAGATTTTCCTGGTTATCATAGGATTTATCTTCGTAACTGAAACTTTCAGTGTAATCATTCAGCGCAGTTGGTTCAGGCATACCAAGCGTAAATATGGTATAGGCAGAAGAGTTTTTCTCTGTGCGCCCTTACACCATCATTACGAACTTAAAGGTATTCACGAAACGAAGATCGTTACCCGCTTCTACATTGTAGCCATTCTTCTGGTGGCGGTAGGCTTATCCACTATTAAATTACGCTAAATAAGGATAGATAATGTTTGATTCAAGTCGTTACTATGGAATCCTGGGCTTGGCTCGCAGCGGTATAGCTGCTGCCTATAAGATCAAAGATATGGGAGGGAAGGCTTTCCTAAGTGAGAAACAATGGAAGGATAAAATCCCTTTGTCAATGCAACTCGAAAAAGACTTCACCTGCGAGTTTGGAGGTCATACCGACAGGCTTTTGGAATGTGACTGCCTTATCATCAGTCCAGGAATTCCCTTGGACATCCCGATATTGAACAAGGCCAGAGCAAAGGGGATTGAACTGATCAGCGAAATTGAATTCGGTTACCGGATCAAGCACCCCTCCTCAAAGATCATTGCTGTTACCGGATCGAATGGTAAAAGCACTACTGCCAGCCTCATCTATCACATACTGAAGAACATGGGCTGCAAGGCAATTTTAGCGGGTAACATAGGTGATGCATTTTGCAGCTTCCCCGTCCATGAACCTGGAATCGAATATATTGTTCTGGAGATCAGCAGTTTTCAGCTTGATCTGATCACCGGCTTCAAACCGGATGTTGCGGTGCTTTTGAACATAACCCCAGATCACATGAATCGCTATGAATCTTTCGACCACTATGCGGCAAGTAAAGCCAGAATTTTTAAATTCCAGGATGAAACCGACAGTGCGGTTCTCTTTTTGGATTCCGTGGAAATCATGCGCTGGACGGCTAACATTCCTGCCCGTAAGCTGTATTTTTCACTTCAAGAGTGTCAGCCCCGTGCCTATGCCTGCCTGGAGAACAAATTCATCCGCTTTGGTCTTTCGACCTCAGTATCCATTTATGATCTGGGTATCAAGGGTCCCAACAACTATGCCAATTCCATGGCAGCCATGCTGGCCGTTCATGCTCTTATTCCCGATACCAACAAGATTGGCGAGGCAGTCAAGGGATTTAAATCGCTCCCACACCGGTTGGAATTTGCAGGTAGTGCCAAAGGCGTTTCTTTTTATAATGACAGCAAGGCAACCAACACCGACTCGGTGCGCAGCGCTTTAATGAGTTTCGAGCGACCAATCAGAATAATTATGGGCGGTTCTGACAAGGGTGAGGATTTTAGTGTCTTAACCGAAGACCTTAAAAAGCATGCCGTTAAAGTGTATTTGACCGGCGACACCCAGGATCAGATGCGACAGGCTTGGTTGGGTAAGATTCCTTTGGTATGTATTGACGATTTCGAGACTTGTGTGCGGGCTGCTTTTGAAGAAGCGATGGTCGGGGAAACCATAGTGCTTTCTCCGGCTTGTGCAAGTTTTGACCGGTTCCAGAATTTTGAGCACCGGGGTGAGGTATTCAAACAGATAGTGGCAAACCTGATCAAAGAGAATGAAAAGAAATAAAATCCAGCGCTACATCGTAAGTTTCGACAAGGCCATATTTCTTGCCTATGGTTTGTTGTGCCTTATCGGACTTATCGTAATGCTGGACATCTCATCGGTGCAGAGCTCCATGGTCTATTTTTATCGCCAGTTGCTGTTCCTTGTTGTATCACTGGTTGTAGCCGTGGTTATCTTATACTATTTCAATCTGGAGAAGTTAAGGGGATTGTCTCCCTATCTGGTATACATTACCATAGCTCTCTTAGTGATCGTGCTGGTAAAAGGAAGCACCATAAAAGGCGCTACACGTCAGATCAGCCTGGGTTTCGTGAATTTTCAGCCCAGTTTTCTGGCAAGAGTTGTGCTGGTATTCTATTTTGCGCACATCCTGGACAAAAAAAACGAGGAATTGCGTCAATCCACCCCCGTGAATTTCTTCGCCAATTTTCCGGCATTGGTGGTTCTTACCGGAACCGTGTTTCTGCTGATCATCCTGGAACGGCATCTCAGCACCCTGATTATTGGGGGTATGACGCTATATGGGATGCTGATCTATGCAGGAGCTAAAAAACGCCTGCTGATATTGATCGCCCTGGTTGGATTATTGGGTGGTATCCTGGTTTTAACCCAAGGTGCGGATTATCGTAAATCCCGGATAAGTACCTACAAAAAATACAGCCTGTTTCTTAAGCCCAAAGGGGAAGTGAAACCCGACGACAGTGATTACCAGGTGAAGGAAAGTCTGACTGCGCTGACGAGTGGAGGCTTGTTTGGAACCGGGATCGCTAGGGGAAGGGCCAAGCATTATTATCTGCCGGAAGCCAGGACGGATTACATCTTCACTATCATCGGTGAGGAATGGGGATTTTTGGGGGCAATGGTGGTTTTTGGTTTGCATTGCTTCCTCTTTTTCCGTGCGTTTTCCATGGCCAATTCACGTGAAAGCAGATATATGCGTTTTTTGGGGGTTGGGCTGGCTTTGAATATTTTCTGCAATGTCCTTGTGAATACCGGGGTGGCCATGTCAATCTTACCACCAACGGGTAATACGTTACCATTTATCAGCTATGGGGGTTCGGCACTCTTGATAGATTCAGCCACTCTGGGAGCAATTCTAAATATTTCCGCAGTGCGGAGGGTGGTATGAAGTTCCTTTTCGGTGCAGGTGGGACAGGAGGACATGTAGTTCCTGCTTTGGCTTTGGCCGACCAACTTCGCAGTCTGGGGCATGAATGTGTGTTCATCGGCAATGAGGACAGCATCGAGCAGCGCTTATGCATGCAAAATGGATACAAGTTCCATGCCATCAAAGTGCAAAAGCTCTACCGCAGCCTGAAACCGGAAAATCTGCTGTTTCCCTATTATCTTGGCAGCAGTATCATCAATGCTGGAAGGATTATCCTCAGTGAGCATCCCTCAGCAGTTATTTGCACAGGTGGATTTGTTTCTGGGCCGGTGGCCATAGCAGCCGGATTGCGAAAAGTTCCCTTGTTTTTCCATGAGAGCAATAGTTATCCAGGTTTGGTTACCAGATTTATGCAGCGTTCGATCAGCCGGATATACATCTCATTTGAAAGCAGCCGGAATTATCTGCGTAACAGTGATCTGAAAAAACTTGGTATCCCGCTGCAGAAAAGGGATGCTGGCGACTTCAGTCTTGAAAAGATCGGTCTAAAAACCGGTGTTTTCACCATTCTGGTCAGTGGCGGAAGCCAGGGCTCGCTGGCGATCAACCTTGCGGTGGAAAAGATATTGCCCTACCTCGAAAAGAAGGGTTGGCAACTGATCTGGCAAACCGGCAGCAGAACCCATGATCAGTTTGCAGCTTATGGTCAAAATACAGGTATCCACCTTTTCGCTTTTTCTCCTGAGTTGCCGGAAATGCTTGCCAAAGCGGATATTGCCATCACCAGGGCTGGGGCTATGACCATTGCTGAGCTGGAGGAAACGCACACGCCGGCCATCCTGATCCCACTTCCGACCGCCGCTGAGAACCATCAATACTACAACGCTTTGGAGCAGCACCGCAAGGGGGTTGCCCTGCTTTTGCAGCAAAGCGAACTCAGCCCTGAGAGCTTAACAAGGGCTATTGAAACTGTGAACCAGAGCCTGCAGAATTTTAAGGATAATCTTCAGACTCTACCCTCGAATAATGCAACTTCGGCCATTGTGGCTGACCTGCTGACATATCTGGAGCAAAAACGTTTTTCAACCAAACCCCTAAATGGTTCCAGCAAAACCGGAAACCACATTGCGCTATGAAGATTATGCACTTGGACAAATTAAGCGAGCATTGTGGGTATAATAAGCGTCCCACTCTTAGTGGACGCTTAATGCTCCCTTATTGCATACGGGCAGTGAATAACATTTCAATTCTTAATATGCACGATAGCTTATTACACAGGAGAAACCATGCTTGGCAGAACTAAAAAGATACATTTCATCGGAATCGGCGGGATCGGAATGAGCGGAATCGCTGAATTTCTACACAATCAGGGATTGGAAATCACCGGTTCGGACATGAAAAAAACCGAGTTGACGGGACATCTGGAGAGCCTGGGCATTAAAATCGAGGAAGGTCACAATCCAGCTTTTATCGGGGAGGCCGATGTGGTGGTTAAATCCAGCGCCGTTAAGGATGACAATCCTGAGATCATCGCTGCCAAAGCCCTCAAGATACCCGTTATCCGACGTGCTGAAATGCTGGCTGAGATTACCCGCATGAGCTTTTCAATTGGGATATCCGGAACGCATGGTAAAACCACCACCACTTCCATGGCCGGCCTGGTTCTGGAAGCTGCAGGCCTTGATCCTACCATCATCGTGGGTGGAAAAGTAAAAAACTTCGGCAGCAACAATGTGATGGGTAGTGGGAAATACATAGTGGTGGAAGCCGACGAATACGACCATTCCTTCCTTAGCCTCACTCCCTGCATCGCCGGTATCACCAACGTGGATGAAGATCATCTGGATTGCTATCGCAACCTGGACGATATTAAAAGCTCTTTTGTGGAATATGCCAATAAAGTTCCCTTCTTTGGCAGTGTGATTGCCTGTCTGGACGATCCCGGAGTTCAGGCCATCCTGCCTTCTATTAATAAAAAGTTGGTAACCTACGGATTTTCCAGGCAGGCAGATGTGCAAGCCCGTGATATCACAATGAAAAACTTCAACTCCAGCTATGACCTCAGTTACAAGGATTACAAGCTTGGGCGTATCACCATGCAAGTAACTGGCCGGCACAATATCCAAAACTCCCTTTTGGCTGCCACTATAGGATTGGAACTCGACCTTCCCTTCAAAGCAATTCAGGAAGGACTGGCCAAATATTGTGGCGTTTACCGCCGTTTTGAACTAAAGGGTGAAGCAGATGGAATCACCGTTTATGATGACTATGCCCACCATCCCACCGAGATCAAAGCCACCCTGGAAGGTTTTAAGGATAGTGCCAAACGTCGCATAGTAACTCTTTTCCAGCCCCATCTTTATTCCCGCACCCGGGATTTCTACACCCAGTTTGGCAAAGCCTTCTTTTCCTGCGATTGCCTGATTCTGGCTCCAATCTATCCTGCCAGGGAACTTCCGATTCCAGGAGTAAGCTCAAAAATGATCGCTGATGCGGCAATTCAATCAGGACATCACCAGGTTCATCTGATCGAAGAGAACAGCCAGATTATAGCTCAAACCCTTTCCCTGCTTAAGAAAGGCGACCTTCTGATAACTATGGGCGCTGGTAATATCTGGCAATATGGGGAAGAAATTTTGGTTCAACTAAAGAAAAATGTTGACACAAAGCATAACCTCAAAAATGTTAGTAAGTTGTAGCTCTGGAAGCTGTTTTTCAAAAATGGACTGCAGAATGCTAACTAATATTAAATCAAAGGATTATGGAAATTACTAAGAGAGAGCGTAAACGCCGCGGTAACAGCAGGTATTACCTGTTCTTTATCGTAACTCTGCTTTTGATAGCAGCTTTTGGACTCGGGCTGTGGTTTGCGCTTATAAACGTTAATTTCTTTGATCTGAAGAAAATAGAGATAGCTGGAAACACTGCGGTTCCGGACAGTTTGATCTACAACCTCGCCAAGCCCTATTTGGGGATGAATCTGATCGCTTTGCCTGGAAATGAACTGAAACACAAGCTGTCTGCCATATCCAGGGTGAAGGAAGTGAAGCTGCGCAAAAAACTCTTGCACAGCCTGCAGATAGTGATTACCGAACGCAAGGGTTTCCTTTATCTGAAGACTTTGGAAGGAGACCTTTTCCCGCTTGATTCAGAGGGTGTGGTGCTGGCCAGATATTCGCAAGTATATAGCGAAGATCTACCAATTTATAGCACTTATCTAAGCAGTAGCCAGGTTAAAAAAGGCAAACGCCTGATTAATCCTGGTTTGAATCGGATCCTTAACCTTCAACGTAGGATCGTCAAAGAAGCCCCGGATTTTTTGACGAACATCTCAGAGTATTACATGATAGACAACACTATAAATATGATTGATGCCAAACGCGGCACACGCATCATTCCCTCAGACGAAGATATGGCCAAGCAGCTGGCACGTTATCAGTTTGTGCAGGAAAACGGGAATATCAACAAAAACAGCGTGGTTGATCTTCGCTTCAAGAACCAAGTGGTCGTAAAGGCAGGTAACAAACTATGAAAACTGCGATCATAACTGCTTTGGATATAGGATCATCCTTTGTCCGTTGCATCATTGCCAAAGAGGTTGGTGGTGGCCGTCTGGAGATCCTGGGAATCGGCGAAAGCGAGTCCGAAGGTATTGAAAAAGGCATCGTAAAAGATATTCAAGCACTTTCCGGCTGCGTGGCCAAAGCGGTGGGTGAGGCTGAAAAGGCTTCTGGAATTCCAGCCCAGAACCTGTTTTGCAATATTACCGGTGAGCATATTCGCACTCACACAGGGGACGGCCGGATTTCCATCCCAACTGAAACTCCCAATGAACCTGGAGAGATCACCCTGGAACACATGGAACAGGTGATCAACGATGCCAAGAACAGCGTTAAGATCCAGAAAGGTTTCGAGCGTTTCCGCATTTTACACGGTATTCCGCATAATTTTGTAATCGATAATCAGGACGATATCCACAATCCAGTGAATATGAATGGTTTCCATCTGATTGCCAGAGTCTACGCCATACTGGCAGAGCTTACGCCCCTGCGAAACCTCAGCAAATGCATTGAACTGGCTGGATATGACATTGATCCCGAGAATTTTGTGCTCAATCACATAGCCGTTTCTGAAGCGGTTCTCAGCGATGATGAGAAAAGACTTGGTGCTTTGGTGCTGGACATTGGTGGCGGAACCTGTGATCTGGCAATCTATAGCCGTAGTTCTCTGGAAAAAGTCATCGTGATCCCCATGGCAGGGAAAAACATCACCGAAGATCTTGCCATTGGGCTGAAAACGACACTCGGCAATGCAGAATACATTAAAATGGAGTATGGCAATGCCCTGGCCGGAAGTGTAGATCAAAGCGTGGAAATAGACGTGGAAGGCATCAGCGGAAGAGCTTCCAGCCGTAAAACCCAATATCTGGTAAGCCACGTGATCCAGCACAGGGTTGAGGAAATGCTTTCGCTTTGTTATGGCAAGGCCAAGGATTTCTATACTCCGGAATTGGTTACCGCAGGAATCGTGCTTTGCGGGGGAACCGCCAATCTGGTAAACGTAGATCAGGTGCTAAGCGATGCCTTCAACTTGCATGTGAAGGTGGCAACTCCTGATCTTTCCAGGCTAAATGGCATGATCAGCCGTTTGGAGGATCCTGCCTATGCCACAGTGGTGGGACTATTATACCATGCTTGTGGAAAGGAACCGGAAAGCAGTTCCAAGGGATTTAACCTAAATGCTCTAAAGACAAACAAGCTTGTTGATAAATTCAAAAAAATACTTAAGGACTTTACCTAAGGGGGAACAATGATCCAATTTGACGAAAAACCCGGATTAATCGGAACCAACATCAAGATCATCGGTGTCGGTGGAGCAGGAGGGAATGCCATCAATACCATGATCCAGAACAATCTTTTCGGTGTGGAATTTATCGCCATGAATACCGATGGCAGCGACCTGAATAAAAGCAAGGCCAATATGAAGCTGCAGCTTGGTAAAAAATTGACCCGCGGTTTGGGAACCGGCGCAAATCCGGAAATCGGAGCTCGCAGTGCGGAAGAAACCAAGGATGAAATCAAGGGCCATTTGGATGGGGCGGATATGGTTTTTATCGCTGCCGGAATGGGTGGCGGAACCGGAACAGGAGCTGCTCCGATTATTGCCAAAATCGCCAGGGAAATGGGAATCCTCACTCTGGGGATCGTTACCTCACCCTTCCCGTTTGAAGGCAAAAAGCGGGCTGACAATGCTGAACACGGTATTAAGAATTTGCGGGAATTTGTGGACACCCTGATCGTGATCCCGAACTCCAAATTATGTGAGATATATTCCGGCCTTACTTTGGTGGAGGCTTTTCATAAGGCTGATAACGTCCTTTTTGAAGCTGCCAAAGCCGTAAGTGACATCATTAACGTTACCGGTTTGATCAATGTGGACTTTGCGGACGTGAAAACCATCATGCAAAACATGGGCTATGCTTTGATGGGTAGCGGAACCGCTGAAGGCGAGAGCAGAGCCATCAATGCCGCCAGAGCTGCGATCGACAATCCGCTGCTCAGCCATATAAATTTACAGGGTTGCCAGTCTTTGCTGCTTAACATCACTGCCGGCTACGATATTCTGATGAGCGAATATGACGAAGTATCAAATGTGATAGTGAACGAGACCGGCAAAGCGGCAAACATCATCATGGGAATCATCCTGGATGAAAGCATGACTGGCAAGATCAGGGTTACGCTCATTGCCACAGGCCTGGACAAAGAAGAAAAAGAAAAGCTGATCGATTTTCCTACTTTTGCAGTACATGGTTCTCAACCCCAAGTTCAACCTCAGGTAACCAAAAAGCCGGAAAAAGACGTTGACGCCGAGATCGAGGATATTTTTAACACTTTGGGAATAAACCAGATGAGCTCCAAAGATGACAAGAAACAATCTGCCTCTGAACCGGGCAGAGTCCATACAGCAAGAACGGATGTGCCATCCTTCCTGAAAGCATTGGATTAACTAAGGCTCCCCTTCCTAACATAAAAAGGTTTTCACCATAAACTCCTCCTTGTTTATGTGAAAGTCCAAAGAAACAAACCACCGGCACCCCCCATGCCGGTGGTTTTTCTATGAATTCATTATATTCAGCTCATGGCGTTGGTTCCCATTTTCCGGGCTGTCGCTTTTTCTCAATAGCCATTTCGGAGGTTTCTTTCCCACCTTTAGCAGGGAAACCATTATCAAAATAGAGGATGGACTGCCCAGCTATTTTATGATTATCTTAGCCAGTTTTACATCCAGATCGGCGTTTTTCAGGCTCTTTTTCCAGTGAGCCCGTAAACGGAGTTCTGGAACGAGTTTGTCAGAACCGCAAAGAATGTAGGCTTCGCTGGCCGGGCATTTTTTTTTTAGAAAATCGCCAAGGTTATTGTAGAGATTTTTGATGGAGTCATCACTACCCAGCCGAACCCCATAGGGTGGATTAGTAATGATGCACAATCCTGGCTTTAAACCAAGATCCTGGAAGCGGGAAACCTTTAGTGAAATCCTGTCTCCATATGGCAACTGAGCCAGATTTTGTCCTGTAGCCTGGAGGTTTCGAGCCATGATATCCGATCCGTTAATCAGCTCCTTAGGCAAAGCTCTGATCTCAGAATCTGCCGACTCTTTCATGGTTTGCCACAGTTGCGGCTCAAAATCGGGCAAAGTGCGTATTTCGAGATGAGAGCGCAGATATCCGGACGGGATACGGCAATAGTGCATCAAAGCCTCAGCCAGCAGAGTTCCGGATCCGCACATGGGATCCAGCAAGGGTTTATCACCATTCCAACCGGAAAGCCTGATTATGGCAGCAGCCAGAGTTTCCTGTAAAGGTGCTTCTACTGAGCTTGAACGATAACCCCTCTTATGCATGCTGCCACTGATGTCCAGAGAGATCACAGCCTTGTTTTCTCTGAGATGCAGATTGAAATTGATGTCCGCCCCTGAGCTCATAAAATCAGGTCGTTTGCCAAATTTAGCCCGGAACTGGTCGCAAACGGCATCCTTCAAACGCTGGCCTGCATAGAGAGAATGGTTTATCTTGCTTGCGCTTACGTTGCTTTCTATCCCAAAACTCCGCTCGACCGAAAACAGGCTGGTCCAGTCCACCAGTTTACCTGCCATCTGGTAGAGATATTTCTCGCTATGGCAGTTGAAACTCGCCAGAGGAGCCAGGATTCTTTGCGCCAGACGCGAGCAATACACTATCCGGTAGAGGGTTTGGTTGGTGCACCTGAAATAAAGTCCACGAGGGACTTCTTTGAAAACTGAGGCACCCAGCTCAGTAAGTTCTTCTCTGGCATGTTTTTCCAGGCTTCCTGCCACTTGCGCGAAATAGGTTTGGTTCTTCTGATATTCCATAGTTCCAGATAACAGGCGAGGGGCTGGTTGTCAATAAAAAGTCGCCTTGGGAGATTGAGTGCAGATTTATATGCCCTGTTTACTGATCTTCACTCCGGTTGATCTGAATTTCAGTTATTCTATCTACTTGGCCTCAGATTATGAGCATGGAAAACTATTCCCTGTCCACAAACTTATCAGGCTGAGCAAGGATGAGACAGAAAAAGAGAAAAAGCTCTTGACATATTAAAGTGAAATATTTATGATGTTGTTAGCTATGATGGACTGATTAATGTTGAATATAAGTTTTTTTATACACCCGACAAGCTTGTGTTCATTGATTCAAAACACACGCAAAGCCCTCAAAATTGCTGGAGGATTAATGAAAAAACGCATAGTGATCACGCTGTTGTTCATTCTGCTCGTGGCTGTGGCAGCAAGCCAGACCTGGATACG